>CAIYPH010000048.1 GCA_903928045.1 uncultured Rhodospirillales bacterium | reverse complement strand
GGTATCGAGCGCCTGGGCCTGGGGGACGGTGCGCGGGAAACCGTCGAGAATGAAGCCCGTGGCACAGTCGGGCCGGTCGACCCGGGCGGCGAGCATGCGGATCAGGATGTCATCCGAGACGAGTTGCCCGGCCTCCATCACCGCCTTGGCCTCGCGACCGATGTCACTGCCCGCCGCCACTTCGGCGCGCAGCATGTCGCCGGTGGAAATCTGCGGGATGCCGTAGCGGTCTTGCAGCCGCTTGGCCTGGGTGCCTTTCCCCGCCCCCGGGGGGCCGAGCAGGATCAGTCTCATGGCGTACTCCCTAGCGGCCGCGTCCCTTCACGCGGGCCTTCTTGATGAGGCCCTCATATTGATGGGCCAGCAGATGCGACTGCACCTGGGTGATGGTGTCCATGGTGACCGAGACGATGATCATCAGGCTGGTGCCGCCGAAATAGAACGGGACGCCGTAATTGCTAATGAGCACTTCGGGCAGCAGGCAGACGACGCAAAGATAGAGCGCGCCGACCGTGGTCAGCCGGGTGAGCACAGTGTCGAAATACGCGGACGTGGCATTGCCAGGGCGGATGCCGGGGATGAAGCCGCCGTACTTCTTCAGGTTCTCCGCCGTTTCGTCCGAATTGAACACAACGGCGGTGTAGAAATAGCTGAAGAAGATGATCATTGCCGCATATGTCAGCATGTACAGCGGCTGTCCGTGGGCCAAAGCGTTGCCGATCATCGCCAAAATGCCGCCATCGGCGCCGCCGGAAAATCCGGCGATGGTTGCGGGAATGAGCAGGATGGAGGACGCGAAGATCGGCGGGATAACGCCCGCGGTGTTGAGCTTCAGCGGCATGTGTGTCGAGTCGCCACCAAACATGCGCTGGCCGACCTGGCGCTTGGGGTATTGCACGACGATGCGCCGCTGGGCGCGCTCGACGAAGACGATGAACCCGACGACGGCCACAGCGATGACCAGGAAGGCCACGATGAACACCGGGCTCAACGCGCCGGTGCGGCCGAGTTCGAGCAGTGAGGCCAGCGCGTGCGGCACGTTGGCGACGATGCCGGAGAAGATGATGAGGCTGGTGCCGTTGCCGATGCCGCGCGCGGTGATCTGCTCGCCGAGCCACATCAGGAACATGGTGCCGCCGACCAGCGAGACCACGCAGGAGATGCGGAAGAAGGCGCCAGGGTCGATCACCGCCAGACCGAAGCTGCCCCGCATACCCTCAAGCCCAATGGCGATGCCATAGGACTGGAACATCGCGATCAGCACGGTGAGATAGCGGGTGTATTGGTTGAGCTTCTTCCGCCCACCCTCGCCCTCTTTCTTGAGGGCCTCAAGCGTGGGTATCGCGCTGGACATCAGCTGGATGATGATGCTGGCGGAGATGTAGGGCATGATCGCGAGGGCGAACACGGTCATGCGGCCGAGCGCACCACCCGAAAACATGTCGAACATGCCCAGGATGCCGCCGCCGTGCTGGTTGAGCATTTCGCCCATCACCGCCGCATCGACGCCGGGAACGGGGATATAGGTGCCAACCCGGTAGACCAGCAGGGCCCCGAGGGTGAACCAGATGCGCTTCTTGAGCTCGGTGGCCTTCGAAAAGACACCCAGACTCATGTTGGAGGCAAGTTGCTCGGCTGCCGAAGCCATCCCGGTATCCTCATCATGGCAGCGGCGCCGAGCGGGTGGACCCGTGATGGGGTTCCCGTAGGCGCCGCGTCCGACTTTTTAGCGCGCTCCCGCGACCGGCGGAAGCAGGCCTTTCTTAATGATCGTTCAGGCCTCGGTGCCGGGCTTGGCCACCGTGGTGGTAACCTTACCGCCTGCCGCCTCGATCGCGGCAACCGCAGCGGCCGAAGCACCGGAGACCGTGACGGTCAGCGCCTGCGACACCGCGCCGGAGGCGAGGAGACGCACGCCGGACACCTTGCCGCCACGGACCAGGCCGGCGGTGCGGAGAACCGCCTCGTCGATCGGCTGGGTGGCGTCGATGCGACCGGCCTCGATCGCCTTGGCGAGCGCGGAAAGGTTCACCGGAGCATAGGTGACGCGGAAGATGTTCTTGAAGCCGCGCTTCGGGAGACGCCGGTAGATCGGAAGCTGACCACCCTCGAACCCGTTGAGCGCCACGCCTTCGCGCGCCTTCT
>CAIYPH010000047.1 GCA_903928045.1 uncultured Rhodospirillales bacterium | reverse complement strand
GCCTGGGGTCTGGGCTGGGAGGTGTGGTGCGACGGCATGGAAGTCGGCCAGTTCACCTATTTCCAGCAGGTCGGCGGTATTTCCGTGGTGCATCCCTCCTTCGAGATGACCTACGGGCTCGAACGCCTGGCGATGTATGTACAGAATGTCGAGCGCGTGTACGACCTCGATTTCAACGGCAGCGGCGTGAAATATGGCGATGTGTTCCTGCGCGCCGAGAAGGAATACAGCGCCTACAACTTCGAGCATGCCGACACCGCCATGCTCGCCCGCCATTTCGAGGATGCCGAGCGGGAATGCGCGGCGATCCTCGCCCGTGGCCTGGCGCTACCGGCCTATGACCAGTGCATCAAGGCGAGCCACCTCTTCAACCTGCTCGACGCCCGCGGCGTGATCAGCGTGACCGAGCGGGCCAGCTACATTGCCCGGGTGCGCACGCTGGCGAAGGGGTGTTGCGAGGCTTGGGTGGCGGGGGAAACCGCGTGACTTCGGTGGCGTTGCGCGGTAGATCTACCATATGAACGCGGAGTTCTACCAAACCATGGGAACCCAGCTCAACATCAAGAGCGCCGACGCCTATCGCCTCGCCAGCGAGCTGTCCGAGCTGACCGGGGAAAGCCTGACTTCGGCCGTTACCGCCGCGTTGCGCGAGCGGCTGGAGCGGGAGCGGAGAGGGCGCGACCGTGCCGAGCGGGCGCAGAAGCTGCTGGCGATCGCGGCAGAATTCCGCGCGCTGCTGCCGAAGCCTTTGCCGGACATGAGCACCGACTGGATGTACGACGAGGACGGGCTGCCGCGGTGATAGTGGATTCCTCAGCCATCCTGGCAATCCTGCTCGGCGAGCCGGAGGCGGGGCAGTTTACCGATGCGATCCTGTCTGCCCCCTGCCGGATGGCCGCGCCCACCTGGTTCGAGATTGCGATGAACGTGGACAAGCTCAATCTGCCCGAGGCAAGCCAACGGTTCGACGATCTGATCGCGGCGGCCGGGATCACGATCATGAATTTTTCACCCGAGCATGCGCAGGCGGCGCGTCTGGCATGGCGACGCTACGGGCGCGGCCGGCACCCCGCGAAACTGAATTTCGGCGATTGCATGGTCTACGCGGTCGCCAAGGTCGAACACGAACCGCTCCTGTTCAAGGGCGATGACTTCTCCCAAACCGACGTCGAGCCGGCGCTGAAAGACTGATATGCCCGAACTGTTTCTTGAGCTTTTCAGCGAGGAAATCCCCGCCCGCATGCAGGCCCGCGCGGCGGAGGACCTTGCGCGGCTGCTGGGTGAGGCGCTGGCGGCGTTGGCGCCGGCCGGAGTGCGTAGCTTCTGCGGCCCCCGCCGCATCGCGCTGGCGGCCGAGATCGCTGGCCACGTGCCGGAGAGCCGCAGCAGCGAGCGCGGTCCCCGCCGCAACGCGCCGGAGCAGGCGTTGGCCGGCTTCCTGCGCAAGCATGGCGCCGCGAAGGAGCAACTCCGCGAGGAGGGCGATTTCTGGGTGCTCGACAAAGTGGTGCCCGGCGTGGAGGCTGCGGCGTTGATCGCCGCCGCCGTGCCGGCCGTGCTGCGCCGCTTCCCCTGGCCGAAGTCTATGCGCTGGGGCGGCTCCAGCAATTTCACCTGGGTGCGCCCGCTGCGCCGTATCACCTGCCTGCTCGATGGCGCGGTGGTGCCGTTTACGCTGCGTGACGGCGATGATGACGGGCACGGGCTGGTTTCCGGCGATCTCACCGAGGGGCACCGCTTCCTCGCCCCCGGCAGGTTCACCGTCACCTCCTGCGCCGATTGGGCCACCAAGCTGCGCGACCGCCGCGTGATGGTGGATGCCGCCGAGCGCCGGGCGCTGATCGAAGCCGGGCTGCGTCAGATCGCCGCAACCAACGGGCTCGCCTTGGTCGAGGATACCGGGTTGCTGGATGAGGTGACCGGACTGGTCGAATGGCCCTTCCCCTATCTCGGCCGCATCGGCGCTGCTTACATGGATCTGCCGGCCGAGGTGATGCAGGTCTCCATGCGAGTGAACCAACGCTATTTCGCATTTCGCGACGCATTCGGCAAAGCCGCCCCCTATTTCGCTTTCATCGCCAATATCGACCCCACCGATGGCGGCACGGCGATGGTCGCCGGCAATGAGCGGGTGCTGAGCGCCCGCTTCTCCGATGCGCGGCATTTCTGGGATTTGGACCGCACCCGCACGCTGGAAAGCCGGGTGGCCGCGCTCGATAGCGTGACCTTCCACGCCAAGCTCGGGACGCAACTCGAGCGCGTTCAGAGGGTGGAGTCACTAGCCGCACTCCTCGCCGTATTTTTCTCAGCCGACAAGGAACTGGTGCGCACGGCTGCGCGCTTGTCCAAGTCGGACCTAACGACAGGGATGGTTGGAGAGTTTCCTGAACTTCAAGGCGTTATGGGTAGCTACTACGCCGCCCATGACGGACTGCCTGAGTGTGTTGCCGAGGCTATTCAGGACCATTACTCGCCCAAAGGTCCTTCAGACGGGATACCGCGAAATCCCGTTGGGCTAACGTTAGCCCTGGCGGACAAGATTGAGCTCTTGGCAAGCTTCTTTGCGATCGACGCTCGACCAACAGGATCTGGCGACCCCTACGCCCTTAGGCGAGCAGCGCTAGGTATTGTGCGAATCATTCGGGAGGCCGGCGCTCGCGTCCCTCTGCGGGAAATTCTTGACAGAGCAATCCTCAAGTTGCCGTTTGATGTGGTGGAGGGTGCGGTCGATGATGCGTTTGCATTCATCATTGAACGTCTCCGCGTGCAGCTCCGTACTGAAGGCGCCCGCTACGACGTGCTGAATGCCGTGCTGGGGACCGGGCTTGATGATGATCTCACCCGCCTGCTCGCCCGCACCGGGGCGGTGGCAGAGATGCTCGGCACCGAGGATGGCGCCAACCTGCTGGCCGCCTATCGTCGCGCGGCTAACATCCTTCGCATCGAAGAGAAAAAAGATGGACCACACGACCGGACCGTTATTCCGGCTCTTCTGGAGGCTGGCGCTGAAATCGCGCTTATAGAAGGCCTTGAACGCCGTGAGCGCGCCGTGATGCCGATGATTCGGCAGGAGAATTATGGCCTCGCTATGGAGAGCTTTGCCGCACTGCGGCCACTTCTTGATGCTTTCTTCACCGATGTCACGGTTAACGACTCGCGGGCCGAGGTGCGGCTGAACCGCCTCGCCATCCTCGCGCGCGTGCGTGCCGTGCTGAACCAGGTTGCGGATTTTTCGCGTATCGAGGGGTAGTTTCGGCGTATGATCGATGCGGGTGGCACGGGCGATGCATTGGTCGCGCCGGAAGCCGGGTCGGTCGGATATCGGCATACGGCGGCG
>CAIYPH010000046.1 GCA_903928045.1 uncultured Rhodospirillales bacterium | reverse complement strand
GGGCAAGCCCCCGGCGCGGCCAGGAAACTCAGAGGAAGCCCTCGAGTTCCTTGGTACCCCAGTTGATCACAGCGTCGATCGACTCGCCGCTCTTCAGCTTGGCGAGCATCGTCGGCAGGGTGCCGCGATTATAGATCTGCACTGCAATATCGGCCGGCGCCGGCATATGCGCGACGTGCTCGATGGCGTTGTGCTGCTTGCGCACGGGATAGTTATAGACCGAGCCGGTGGGCGGGCCGATGTTGTCCCACACTTTCGACTCGTTCATCTTCTGGAACGGCGGCAGATCGTAGCCGAGCACCGCGAGCGAGCGGGCATCGACGTTCTCGATCTGCATCAGATATTCGACCAGATCCTTGGCGGCGGACTTGTTCTGAGCGAACTGCCAGATGCCCCAGAAGTTGATGTTATGCGGCACGAAGCGGCCTTTCGGCCCGGCCGGCACCGGGAAGTGCCAGCAATCCTTCGCGACATCCGGAGCGTCACGCACGGCGACCGCCCAGGCCGAGGGCGGGTTGTAGATCAGGGCGGACTTGCCCGAGATCAGGGCGCGGTTGTTGGAGGCGTCGTCCCAGGACTGGGCGTCGTCCGGCAGGAACTTGACCAGCTTCTGGCAGTATTCGAGCGCCTGCCGGACGGCAGCGGACTTGATCTGGATCTTGCCGTCCGCATCCACCAACTCAGCGCCGAAGGAGGCGAAGATCGAGCCCGCGGTATCCACGTTATCAGCGGTGGTGCCGAGGCCGATGCCGAAGGGGAAGCCCGCCTTGTGCATCGCCTCGGCGGCCTTGAGCATAGCATCCAGCGTCCAGGCCTTGGCCTCGGCGGTCTCGGGGCCTTCGGTGGCCGGATACATCTTTTGGACGTCGATGCCGGCATACTGCTTCAGCAGCGAGATGCGCCCGGCCGGCCCCTTGTTCTGCGTGCCCCAGGAGGAGGGCACCGCGGCCCACTTGTTCTTGGCCTTGCCAAAGTAGTTGGCCACCCGGTTGGCCGGGCCGTACTGCTTCTCGAGCCGGCCGACGATGTCATCGACGGGCTCCAGCAGGTCCGCCTGATCGCGCACCAGCCAGTTGCCGATGGTGATCACATCATGGCCGCGCTTGGCTTGTGCCTCGGCGTTGATGGTGAGCAGGGTCTGATTGCCCATCGAGGTGATGAAGTCGGCCTGCACGTCGACTTTGTTTTTTTCGGACCAGGCCGCGACCTGTTTCTTTATGACGTCGTTGCCGGCGGGGACCCAGTGGTCCCAGAAGAAGATCGAGACCTTGCCCGCTGCCCCGGCGGTGCGGATATGCACCAGGGGGAGCGCCGCGGATGCGGCTCCGATTTTGAGGGCAGTACGGCGTGTGACACGTGTCGTGCTCATTTTTTGTCGCCTCCCTGAACCGCCGGACGTTACCGGCACCTCTCACGCACGCCTTCGGCGTCGAGACGATCGAGAAGGTCATGTCCCAGTCATGACCCGCCCGTGCCTGCCGGAAAAGTGCTGATGTCCATTAAGGCGGACGATGGCTTTCCTTCCCGGCACTGCCTGAGGCAAATGCTGTCTTTTACCGCGCCTTTCCGGCCCGTTGGGCTAGGTTAGGCACAAGCGCGAGCCGGACGCAATCGGTACGTGCCCCAGCTTGCGCTACTCGCCGGACAACTCCCGCCGCCGCCGCTCCAACTCTTCGCTGTAACGCCGCAACGCATACTGCTCGGTCAACACCCCGAGAACCCGTCGGTTCTCCCGGCTTTCCACCACCGCCAGCGCGTCAGCCTCGGCCTCTTCGAACCGCGCCACGGCATCCTTGATCACCATCTGCGGCACCAGCATTTCGTCCTGGTGATGCAGCATCGCGCGCACCACGCCATGCTGCTGTGCGGCGTGAATCTCGGCGACCATCACGATCCCCGCGTATTTCCCGGCCTCATCGACCGCCACGACCCGTGCCGTCGAGCCGAGCGCCACATCCCGGCGGAACGCCTCCAGCGTCATATCCACCCGCACCGTGCGCACCTCGCGCCGCATCATCCGCCCGACCGTCAAGCTGCGCATCCAGCCGATATCAACCGCACTTCGGATCGCCTCGCCGCGCAGATGAAACCGCCAGGTCGCGAAGGAGTATCCGAATGTCCGCCGCACCGTCAGCGCCGAAACCACACTGGCGGCGATCACCGCCACGGTCAGCGGGAAACTGCCCGTGCTCTCCAGCGCCAGGAACGTCATCGTCAGCGGCCCGCCAACGATCGCCACCGCCAGCGCGCTCATCCCCACCAGCGCGCACACCACCGCCGGCACCGATTGCATGAACGCGAACCCGCCCAGCACGGCTGCAAATAACTTGCCCATCAGGGCGCCCAGAAACAGCGACGCGAAGAACAGCCCGCCGCGAAATCCAGCACCCAGCGACACCGCAGAGGCCACCGATTTCAGCACGATCAGCAGCGCGATCTGGCCCAACCCGTACGGCGCGTCGAGCCCGACCTGCAGCGCGGCATGGCCGGAGGACAGCACCTGCGGTGACACCAAGGCCAGCAACCCCACCACCAACCCGCCAATCAACGGGCGCGACCACACCGGCACCCCGCTGCGGCGAAACAGTGCCTCCGTCAGCGTCACGCCCCGCATGATCGCGATCCCGGCCAGTGCGCAGATGATGCCCAGAGCCAGGATTGGCAGATAGCTGACCGGCTCAATCGCGGTCGGTACCCGGATCTCGAACCCGTACTCCTCGGGGATCAGCAGCCGCACCACCGTCACTGCCGAAATCGTCGCCATGCCCACCGGCGCGAGATTGGCCACCGCATAGGTGCCGATCACCAGCTCGAATGCATAAAACGCGCCACACAACGGCGCGTTGAACGCCGCCGCGATGGCGCCCGCCGTGCCGCAGCCAACCAGCAGGCGGAGGTCGTTGCGGCGCAGCCGAAACATCCGCCCGAACCGGCTCGCCAGCGCGGCGCCGATCTGCGTGTAGGCCGCCTCCAGCCCGACGGACGCGCCGAAGCCGTTGGAGAGCATGGTCTGCCCAACCACGATAAGGCTGTCGTTCAGCGACATCCGCCCGCCATACAGCGCGTTCGCCTCGATCGGATCAACCGCCCGCCGCGGCCACCACCGCGTCACCGCAACCGCGGCCAGCCCGACCACCAGCCCGCCGACCACCAGCGACAACACCGTGTTAATCGCAGGCACATCGACCTGCCCACTCAGCCGCTCATGGGCACCCAGCCGGAACAGCACACGGTGCATGGCCTGCGTCACCATGCTGATCGCGGTCACGCAAAGCCCTGCCGTGATCCCCACCACGGCCGATAGCGCCACCAGCCAGGCCTCGTCGGCCCGCACCAAGGCGCGCAGCACTTGCGGCGCATGCAGCACGAAGCCCGCGATCGCTCGGCGCCGCAATCCAGCCTGTCTCATAGGCAACCAACCGCGCGAAGCGGATCAGCGGCCCACTTCGTGCGTCCAGTCCCGGGCGGCGTGGCGTGACAAGTGCCCATGTTTCCCGACGCGGCGGTCTCCATGGTACTTGTGAACCGAGATCGGCGGGCAAGCAACATCATGCTAAGCGCGCGCGAAGGGAAGCGCCGGAAGGGTGTTCTTTTTGTGAACAAAAAGAACCAAAAAAACTTTTCCCTCTGTTCCATGCCGTTGGCGTACTCTCCCTGGATGGTGGGGGCGGTACACGCCAAATGGATAAAAGTTTTTTGCTTCTATTTTTTCAAAAAAGAAGCGCTTCCTTCCTCCCAGCCCTCACCCGAGCTATGGCGTCGCGAGCCCCCGAACCTCCCGCGTCGCTTCCAGGTCATCGGCGACGAACGCCCGGATCACCTCGATCAACGGCTCATGCGCTGTGAACCCAAGACTCCGCGCCCGCTCGGCGCGAAACGCTGCCGGCCAGGCGCCGACGATGCTGGCGATCACCGGGTCCGGCGCGCGTTTCACTAACCCGCTCGCGCCCTGTTGCACCTGGTCAAGCGCGGCCAGGATCTCGCCGACCTTCACGCTCATCCCCGGCAGGTTCAGCGAGCGATCGAGCCCAAGCGTCCCCGTATCCATCGCCGCGGCATGGATCAGCCACTCCACCGCGCGCCGCGGGCTCGCCACCCACACCGCGAAATCGTCGGGCACCGGCAGGTCAGTCTCCAACCCCAGCATCGGCTCGCGCACGATGGCCGAGAAGAAGGAACTGGACGCTTTGTTGGGAAACCCGGGTCGCACGATGATGGTCGGCAGCCGCAGGCTTACCGCATCCATGAAGCCGCGGCGCGTGGCATCGGCCAGCAGCATTTCGGCCGCAGCCTTTTGCGTGCCGTAGGAATTCGACGGGATCTGTCGCACGGAATCGTCGAGCACGCTGGTCTGATCGCCGGTGAAACTGGCGATCGAACTGGTGAACACCACCCGCGGCGGCGCGGCGAGGCGCCGGCAGGCATCGATCACCGCATCGGTCCCGCGAATATTCACCCTGCGGCCAAGGTCATAATCGGCCTCCGCCGCGGCGCTCACCACGGCGGCGAGGTGGAACACCACCTCGGTGCCCGGCGGTATCGCCTCGGCCGGCAACTCCGCGATATCGCCGCCGATCGCCGTCACCGGGAAGGGCGCCTCGGGCACCGGCGGGGCCGCGAGGTCGAACAGCGTCATGGCGGTGATTGTCCGCCCGCCCAGCGTGCCGGCGGCGGCCAGCCGAGCGGCCACCTTGCGCCCAAGAAACCCGCCGCCGCCCAGTATCGTGATGCGCATCCGCTCCTCCATATCTCGCGAGCCCTCCGCAATAGGCCCACCGCCGCCTTTGGAAAACCCCCGCCTCAGCCGCGGATGTAGTGCAAATGATCGAACGGCCGGCGAAACCGCGTCACATCATGGGCGATCGACTGCACATTGCGCGCCCCGGTGAGCGCATCGGCGATGTAGCTGGCCAATTCGTCCATATGCTCAGGCCCCATCCCCCAGCGCACGATCTCCGGCGTGCCGAGCCGCAGCCCGTTCACATCGCCCGCCACTTCATCGATCGGCAGACCGATCCCGCAGGCCAGCACATTGGCCGCCCGCAGCGTCTTGGACGCCGCCTGCCCGCCGCCGTAAGCCGCCGCCTCCACCGCGAACTGGTGCGAGCGGGTCAACCCGCGCTCCCGCGCGAACACCGGCAGCCCGCGCCGCGCCAGTACCTCGGCCAGGGCCAGCGCCGTCTCGCCCATGCGCGCGCCATAGGCGCGGCCATGCACCTTCCAATCCAACAGCCCCATCGCCAGCGCGGCGGATTTGGCGGCGTCGAAATTGGCGGTCAGCCCGGGGTAGGCGATCGCGTCGACCCGCTGCATCAGCCCGGCGTCGTTGGAGACGATGAGCCCGGCCGGCGGGCCACCGAGGCTCTTATATGTACTCATCGTCATGATGTGCGCGCCCTCGGCCAGCGGCTGCTGCCAGGCGTGCCCGGCGATCATGCCGGAGAGATGCGCCGCGTCGAACATCACGATGGCGCCGACCTCGTCGGCGATGCTGCGGATCTCGGCGATCGGGTGGGGGAACAGGTTCAGGCTGCCGCCGATGGTGATCAGCTTCGGCCGCACGGCGCGGGCCTGTTCGCGCAGCGCCGCGACATCGACGGTATAGCCCCCCGGATCCACCGGCGCGGCATGGGTCGTCACGCCATAGAGCCCGGCGGCGCCGGCGGCGTGGTGGGTGACGTGGCCACCGATCGTCGCCGGCGGCGCGATCATCGCATCACCGGGCTGCAAGGTCGCCATGAACACGTAGAGATTGGCCAGCGCGCCCGAGCCGATGCGGATTTCAGCATGGGTGGCGCCGAACACCTCGGCCGCCAGCTCCGCGCAGAGGATCTCGATCTTTTCGATTCCCTCCAGCCCCATCTCATACTTGTCGCCGGGATATCCGAGCGAGGGCCGCGATCCGATGCCCGCCGACAGTAGCGCCTCGGCCTTGGGGTTCATCATGTTGGTAGCGGGGTTGAGGTTCACGCAGTCCCGCTCATGGATGGCGTGGTTCTCCTCGACGTAGGACAGCAGCTCGCGCTCCACCCCGTCGGCATCCAGCGCCGAGATGCGCGTGGCCATCGATTGGATGTATTTCTCCGGCCCTTCGGGAACCCAGGTGCGGGCGGCGAGATGCGGCATGGTGACTCCTTGGCGGGCTATCGGGCGATGGGCCAGCAATACAGACCGAATTTGCCGTCAGCAACCGCGCGGAACCCCTGGACCGCGGGCGCCGCCTCGGTGACTATAGGGCGGGATCAGGAGGCTGCATGACCACCACGCTCATTCGCAACGCCGATTTCGTCATCGCCTGGGATAGCTCGGCGAAGAACCACGCCTACATGCCCGGCGCCGACGTCGCATATGAGGACGGGGTGATCCGCTTCGTCGGCCGCGGCTATGAAGGTGCAGCGGACTCGGTGATCGACGGCGCCGGCTTCATGGTGATGCCCGGCCTGATCAACATCCACTCTCACCCCTCCTCGGAGCCGATGAACAAGGGCCTGACCGACGAGGTCGGCTCGCCCGGGTTCTACAACTCCTCGCTCTACGAATATCTCCCGATCTTCCGTGGCCAGGGCGAGGAGGTGCACGCCTGCGTGCGTGTCGCGCTGTCCGAACTGCTGCTCTCCGGCGTCACCACCCTGGCCGACCTCTCGATGGCCCATCCCGGCTGGCTCGATCTGCTGGCGGAGTCGGGCATGCGCGTCTGCATCGCGCCGATGTTCCGCTCGGCCCGCTGGTACACGAAAAACGGCCATGTCGTGGAATATGAGTGGAACGAGAAGGCCGGCGAAAAGGCGATGGCCGAGGCCCTCTCGCTGATCGAGCGCGCCGAGCAGCACCCCTCCGGCCGCCTGTTCGGCATGGTCGTCCCCTCGCAGATCGACACCTGCACGGAGACGCTGCTGCGCGAAAGCAGCCAGGAGGCCAAGGCCCGCGGCGTCTCCTGGCAGATCCACGCCGCCCAGGCAGTCAGCGAATTCCACGAAATCACCCGCCGCCACGGTTTCACCCCGATCGGCTGGCTGGAGCATCTCGGCCTGCTCAACGAGCGCGCCATCGTCGGCCATGGCATTTTCCTCGACGACCACCCCTCGACCCCCTGGCACACCAAGCGCGACCTCTCGATCCTCGCCGACACCGGCACCACCGTCGCCCATTGCCCCACCGTCTTCGCGCGGCGCGGCATGACGCTGAAGGACATCGGCCGCTACCGCCGCGCCGGCGTGAATATCGGCATCGGCACCGATACCTACCCCCACAACATGCTCGACGAGATGCGCCTCGCCGCCTATCTCGCCCGCACCCAGGCGACCGATCCGCGCACGCTCACCAGCAACGACCTCTTCGCCGCCGTGACCACCGGCGGTGCCCGTGCCCTCGGCCGCGACGACATCGGTCGCCTCGCGCCCCATTGCCGCGCCGACATGGTGCTGGTCGACGTCACCAACCCCCGCATGCGCCCGGCGCGCGACCCGCTGCGCTCGCTGATCTACGCCGCCGGCGATCGCGCCGTGCACAGCGTGATCGTCGATGGACAGATGGTGGTGCAGGACGGCAAACTGCTCACCATAGACTACGTGGCCGCGGCAGCCTCGCTGCACGAGGCCCAAAAACGCGTGATGGCCGACGTGCCGCGGCACGACTGGAACCACCGGCACGTCGACCAGCTCAGCCCTCCCACTTTCCGGACCCTGTGACCCGCATGACCGATCTCCTGACCGTCGAAGGCCTGCGCACCACCTTCCGCACCGCGAACGGCGAAATCGCCGCGGTGGATGGCGTGTCGCTCGGCGTCGCCAAAGGCAAGACCCTCGGCATCGTCGGCGAATCCGGCTGCGGCAAATCCATGCTGTCCTTGTCGATCATGCGCCTGGTGCCGCAACCCGGCAAAATCGCCGCCGGGCGGGTGATGTTCGAGGGCAAGGACCTGCTGACCCTTCCCCCCGCCGCCATGCGCGACATTCGCGGCAACCGCATTGCGATGATTTTCCAGGAGCCGATGACCTCGCTCAACCCGGTCTTCACCGTGGGCGACCAGATCACCGAGGCGATGCGCGCGCATGACCGCACCGCCTCCAACGGCGCCCTGCGGGCCAAGGCGATCCAGGCGCTCAACAAGGTGCGCATCCCCTCGCCGGAGCGCCGCTTCGACGAATACCCCCATCAGATGTCCGGCGGCATGCGCCAGCGCGTGATGATCGCCATGGCGCTGGCCTGCGAGCCCGAACTGCTCATCGCCGACGAGCCCACCACAGCGCTCGACGTCACCGTCCAGGCCCAGATTCTCGACCTCCTGCGCGACCTCCAGGCCCAGTCCGGCATGGCCATCATCCTCATCACCCATGATCTCGGCGTGGTCGCCGAAATGGCCGATGATGTGGCGGTGATGTATGCCGGCAAGGTGGTCGAGCGCGCCACCGGCACCGATATCTTCGACGATCCGCAGCACCCCTACACCCTCGGCCTCCTCGGCTCGATCCCCAAGATCGAGGAAAGCCGCGACCGATTGCTCGCCATCGAAGGCGCGGTGCCGGCCCCCTTCGCGCTCCCCTCGGGCTGCCGCTTCCATCCGCGCTGCGTCTTTTCCACCCCAGCCTGCAGCCAGCAGGTGCCCGATCTGCGCGACCTCGGCGCCGGCCATCTCGCCTCCTGCCTGCGCGCGCCCGTCGAACTCGCCACCGCCGGGGAGACCATGGCATGAGCAAGCCCCTTCTCGAGGTCGAGAACCTCGCCAAGCACTACCCGGTCAAGAAGGGCCTGGTGATGTCCCGCACCGTCGGCACCGTGCGCGCCGTCGACGGCGTCTCCTTCAAACTCGCCCGCGGCGAAACCCTGGCGCTCGTCGGCGAATCCGGCTGCGGCAAATCCACCACCGCCCGCCTGGTGCTCCGCCTCATCGAGGCCACCGCCGGCAGCGTCTACTTCGAAGGCACCGACATCTCGGAGATGACCGGCGCGCCGCTCCGCAAGCTCCGCCGCCGCATGCAGATCGTCTTCCAGGACCCTTTCGCCTCGCTCAACCCGCGCATGACCGTCGGCGACATCCTGGAGGAACCCCTCGTCGTCCACGAAATCGGTGACGCCGAATCTCGGAAAGCCCGCGTGAAGGAACTCCTCGGCCTCGTCGGCCTCGCCGAGTATCACGCCGCCCGCTACCCGCATGAATTCTCCGGCGGCCAGCGCCAGCGCATCGGCATCGCCCGCGCCCTCGCGGTGGAACCCGCCCTCATCGTCTGCGACGAACCGGTCTCGGCACTCGACGTGTCGATCCAGGCCCAGGTGATCAACCTGCTGAAAGACCTGCAATCCCGCCTCGGCCTCTCCTACCTCTTCATCGCGCACGACCTCGCGGTGGTGAAGCACGCCGCCGACCGCGTGGCCGTGATGTATCTCGGCAAAATCGTCGAAATCGCCGGCAAGAACGAGCTCTTCGCCCATCCCCGCCACCCCTATACGCGCACCCTCCTCGCCGCCATCCCCCGCCCCGACCCCCATCGCAAAGGCGGCCGCCAAATCCCCGGCGGCGACGTCCCGAGCCCGATGAACCCGCCGCCGGGCTGCCGCTTCAACACCCGCTGCGCCTTCGCCACCGACGTATGCCGCCGCGACGACCCGCCGCTGCGCACCCTCGCCGACGGTCACCAGGCCGCCTGCCACAACGCCGAGGCCCTGCCACCCCCGGTCGGCGCCGACGAGGTCCACGCCACCAGCGCCAACACCGCCAAGCGCATGGCGCTCTATGCCGAGCGGCGCGGGCGAATTGCGGCGACGGCGGGGTAGGGGCGGCTCCCGCCTACCGCCGCCCCGGCACCGCCAACCCCAGGAACACCAGCATCGCCCGGTTGAGCCGCACCACATCCTCGTCGTCCAAACGCCCAACCCGCGTGCCGAGTCTCGCCCGCGCCACTGTGGTGATCTTGTCCACCATCAGCCGGCACGGCGCCCGTAACCCGTTGGTTGCATTGGGCGCGACGGCAAGCCGCACCAGCGGCGCCTCGGTTGGGTCGGTTGTGAAGGCGCAGATCGTCACCGATTGCGTGGCGTCGAACCCATCTTCCTGCACGATCACCGCCGGGCGCGGCTTGCCGGCATAGTCTCCGCCGCCCGATACCGTCCAGATCTCGCCCCGCATCAATCGTTCGGCCAGTCGGACACCGCGTCGATGAACGCCTGATCGTCAGCCGCCCCATGCGATCCGGCCACGGCCAGGCTCTGCCGATGCGCCTCGGCCTTGAAGCTTGCCGAGCGCACATCGGGCACCCAGACCTGCACCGGCCGCAGCCCCAACGCGCGCAACCGCTCACGATGCGCCCGCACCTTGTCGCGGGACGATCCCGCTGTTGACGTCACCATCGCCGCCTCCACGGTTACATGTAACCACGATGCCGACGCCGCCGTGCCCTGTCAACGCCCACCCGCTTGACGCCCCGCCGCCCTGCGCGTCTCCTTGCGCCATGAGCACGTCCTTCACCCTCAACGGCGCCCCCGTCACCCTCCCCGCCAACCCCGGCGACCTCCTCATCGACACGCTGCGCACCGGCCGCGGCCTCACCGCCACCCGCTACGGCTGCGGCGAGGAGCAATGCGGGGCCTGCCTGGTCCTCATCGACGGCGCCCCCGTCCACGCCTGCGGCCGCGAGACCGTCACCCTCCAAGGCCGCGCCGTCACCACCGCCGAAGCCATCCCCTCCTACATCCGCGATGCCTTCCTCGCCGAACAAGCCGGCCAATGCGGCTACTGCCTCTCCGGCATGCTGGTCGCCGCCACCGCGCTGCTCGCCCGCAGTCCAGCGCCGGACCGCGCTGCGATCGTCGAAGCACTCGACGGCAATCTCTGCCGCTGCGGCTCCCACCCCCGCATCATCGCCGCCATTCTCCGCGCCGCGCGGGGGGCAGCATGATCGCCAACACCCTGCCCAAGAGCCTGCAGGACAATCCCACGCTCGACCGATGGATCAGCTTCCGCCCCGGCGGCGCCGTCCACGTCCGCGCCGGCAAAATCGAGATCGGCCAGGGCATCGCCACCGCGCTGGCGCAAATCGCCGCCGATGAGCTCGACATCACCCTCTCCCGCCTCGCGCTCACCGCCGGCGATACCGATACAGCGCCGGATGAGGGGATGACCACCGGCTCCATGTCAGTCGAGATGTCCGGCACCTCGCTGCGCATCGTCTGCGCCGAGGTGCGCGCCCTCATGCTCGCCGAAGCCGCCACCCGCCTCGGCCGCCCCGCCGCCACCCTCGCCGTCGAGGACGGCGCCATCACCGAAAACGGCGCCCCCACCGGGCTCGACTACTGGTCCCTCGCCGTCCCCCTCGATCGCGCCATCACCGGCGCCGCCCCCCTCAAGCCGCGCGCCGCCCATCGCCTCATCGGCACCGACGTGCCGCGCCTCGACCTGCCGGCCAAGCTCAACGGCGCCGGCTTCCTGCATGACATGACCCTGCCCGGCCTGCTGCACGGCCGCGTACTCCACCCCCCATTGATCGGCGCCACCCTGGCCGGCGTCGACGAAGCCGCCATCACCCGCGTCGGCGCCACCTTCCTCCGCCGCGGCGATTTCGCCGCCGTGCTGGCCCCAAGCGAAGCCCAGGCCCGCGCCGCCCACGCCGCCGCCAAGCCGGGCTGGCAGGGCGGCCGCCCCGTCACCCCCGACATGGGCGAGGCCGACTACCTGGTCGGCCAACCCGCGATCCACGCCCGCTTCCGCGAAGCCCCTCGCGCCGCCGGCGAGCGCGTCAGCGCCACCTACACCCGCCCCTATATCTCGCACGGCACGCTCGGCCCCTCCGTCGCCATCGCGCAATGCGACGGCGCCCACCTCACCGTGTGGTCCCACACCCAGGGCGTCTACCTCCTGCGCCGCCACCTCGCCGGCCTCACCAACCTCCCGGAAACCGCCATCTCCGTCCGCCACGCCCAGGGCGCCGGCTGCTACGGCCAGAACGGCGCCGATGACGCCGCCGCCGAAGCCGCCCTCCTCGCCACGCTAAACCCCGGCCCGCCCATCCGCGTCCTATGGGGCCGCGCCGATGAATTCACCCATGAGCCCGCCGGCACCGCGATGTCCGTCACCATCGAGGCGACGCTCGGCGCCGATGGCCTCCCGGCGGATTGGGTGACCACCATCTGGTCCGCCCCCCACGTCGCCCGCTCGCATTTCGCCTGCATGCTGCCGGTGCAATCCCTGCCCGACCCGCCCGCCGACCCCGAACACCACGACCCCCACCCTGACGGCGGCGGCGGCGCCAGCCGCAACGCCATCCCGCTTTATGACATCCCCAACCTCACGCTCGACGTCCATATCGTCCAGCGCCCGCCCATCCGCACCTCCGCGCTCCGCGGCCTCGGCGCGCTGCCCAACACCTTCGCCATCGAATCCTTCCTCGACGACCTCGCCAGCCGCGCCGGCATCGACCCGCTGGACTACCGGCTCCGCCTCCTCTCCGACCCCCGCGCCCGCAATGTGCTCACCGCCGCCGCCGCCATGGCCAACTGGCCGGCCCGCGGGCGAGGCGGCGAGGGCAGGGGGCTCGGCCTCGGCCTCGGCCGCTACAAGAACCGCAGCGCCTACGCCGCCGTGGTCATGGAAGTCGAAGTCGATACCGAAATCCGCCTCCGCCGCGCCTGGTGCGCCGCCGATGGCGGCCTGGTCATCAACCCCGATGGCGCCCGCAATCAGCTCGACGGCGGTATCATCCAGGCCGCCAGCATGACCCTGAAGGAACGAATCCGCCTCGGCCCCGACGGCATCGCCTCGCGCGGCTGGGCCGACTACCCCATCCTCCGCTTCTCCGAAATCCCCGAAATCACCACCACTTTGCTCGACCCCGGTGACGTCCCGCCCCTCGGCATGGGCGAATGCACCATGGGCCCCACCGCTGCCGCCATCGGCAACGCCGTGGCCCACGCCCTCGGCACCCGCATCCACTCCATGCCGCTCACGCGCGAACGCGTCGCGGCGGCATTGCTGGCGTAACGCTTTGTTCAGGGGCGGGTTGTAAGGAAGATTGAGGGAAGGAAGCGCTTCTATTTTGAAAAAAAGAAGCAAAAAACTTTTATCCGTTTGTCTCGGTGTCTCTCCGGGCAACTCCGAACCAAATGGGTGAAAGTTTTTTTGGT
>CAIYPH010000045.1 GCA_903928045.1 uncultured Rhodospirillales bacterium | reverse complement strand
TATTAGGAGAAGGCAAGAATTCTTCTTTTTGTGAAAGTGCGACGGCGAAGGCGCCGCGCAGAGAAAAAGAAGCAAAAAAACTTTTCCCATTTGTGCCGAACTTGTGATGCATGCTCAGCCCCATGGAAAAAAGTTTTTTGCTTCTTTTTTTCAAAAAAGAAGCGCTTGCTTCCTACAACCCCCACTTCATCGCCACCACGATATCCTGCACCCCGTTCACCATGATCTGCGTGCCGATGCACAGCAGCAGGAACGCCGAGAGCCGCGCCATGGTGCGCCGCGCGGTGTTGCCCATGAGGCCGGCGACGCGGTCAGCGGAGCGGTACATCGCCCAGATGGTGAGCGCCATCGCCAGCGCGGCGGCGGTGACGCCGAGGAAGAAGGCGATCAACGCCTCGGTGCCCATGGGGCGGCCGGCGCCGAGGGCGACGGCCACCGAGATGGTACCGGGGCCGGTGGTGAAGGGCAAAGTGAGGGGGAAGAAGGCGAGGTCTTCGCCGGCGGGGCCTTCGGCGCC
This sequence comes from uncultured Rhodospirillales bacterium, assembly GCA_903928045.1. The sequence continues at coordinate 1,503 of CAIYPH010000045.1, read as the reverse complement.
GGCTTGTTCCTGCTTGCGGGCTTCCTGGCGTTCGGGGGCGGAAAGCAGGTCCCACGCGTGTTTCGCCACCACCACGCCGCCGGCGAGGCGAAGGGCGGCCAGCGAGATGCCGAAGAAATTCAGGATGTAGGCGCCGCCCCAGAGGGCGCCGAGCATGACGAAGGCGGAGTAGAGGCCGACCTTGCCGGCGAGGCGGGCGCGCTCGGGGCGCGGCAAATGGGCGGTGACTTCGTTGAAGATGAAGGCGCCGCCGGGCGGGTTGACGATGGAGAAGAGGGCGGGGAAGGCCAGCAGGAAAGCGGTTGTCGCGGCCTGCATGGCCTCCCCCTAGAGGATGTCAGACGCTGATAGGCGCGCCTGACATCCTCTAGCCCTTTGTTTGTTCGTGTGATTCACGACTTCGATGATGCCATCTTCGTCGATCACACTCAATGCTTAGAAAGCGCCGAGGAAGTCGCGCTTGCCGATCTCAACGCCGTTATGGCGCAGGATGTTGTAGGCGGTGGCGCAATGGAAGGTCAGGTTCGGGATGACGAAGCCGATCAAATAACGCTGGCCGGTGAAGGTCATGTCGCCCGCGCGCATTTTCAGCACGACTTCCTTGTCTTCGCTGCCGTCGATCTGGGCGGGCGTCAGCGTGTCGAGGAAGGCGAGCGTCTTGGCGATGCGGGCCTGAAGCTCGGCGATGGTCTTTTCGTCATCGGCGAAAGCGGGGATTTCCACCCCGGCGAGGCGGGCGGCGCCGCCCTTCACCTGGTCGGTGGCGATCTGCACCTGGCGGGCGAGGGCGAACATGTCCGGCGCGAGGCGATCGCCGACCAGCACGCTTTCGTCAAAGCCCTTGGCCTTGGCGTGTTCGGCGGCCTTGCCGAGCACGTTGGAGAGGCCGCCGAGCAGCGACTTCGCCATCGGCACGAGGGTGGAATACATCGAAATGGCCATTAGAGCTTTCCTCCGTTGCGGCCCGCCGCGGCGCCGAGGCGCAGACGGAGGGCGTTGAGCTTGATGAAGCCTTGTGCGTCGAACTGGTCGTAGGCGCCCTGGTCTTCCTCGAAGGTGACGACCTTCATGGAATAGAGGCTGTAGGGGCTCTCGCGCCCGACGCAGGTGACGTTGCCCTTATAGAGCTTCAGGCGGACACGGCCAGAGACGCTTTTTTGACTCTCGTCGATGAGGGCCTGCAGCATGCGGCGCTCCGGGGCGAACCAGAAGCCGTTATAGATCAGCTCCGCATAGCGGGGCATGATGCTGTCCTTGAGGTGGGCGGCCTCGCGATCGAGCGTGATCGACTCGATGGAGCGGTGGGCGGTGTAGAGGATGGTGCCGCCTGGCGTCTCGTAGACGCCGCGCGATTTCATGCCGACGAAGCGGTTCTCGACGAGATCGAGACGGCCGATGCCGTGGCGGCGGCCATATTCGTTCAGAGTCGACAGCAGCGTCGCCGGGCTCATCCCCTCGCCGTTGATCGCGACGCCGTCGCCACGTTCGAAATCGATCGTAATG
>CAIYPH010000044.1 GCA_903928045.1 uncultured Rhodospirillales bacterium | reverse complement strand
TGGCGTTGGGGATCATGGGATCGCCGCCACCCCGGTGATTTCAAGCTTCCAGCCGGGATCGACCAGCTTGGCCTCCACCGTGGCCCGCGCAGGCTTGGCCTTGGGGTCCATCCAGGCATCCCAGGCGCGGTTCATCGCCGCGGTTTGCGTGATGTCGGTGATGAAGATCTGCACCGAGAGCAGGCGGGATTTGTCGGTGCCGGCCTCGGCCAGCAGCGCGTCGATCTGGCGCAGGATATCGGCGGTCTGGCCCTCGACGTCCAGCGAGGTGTCATCGGCGACCTGGCCGGCGAGATAGACCAGCCCGCCATGAATGACGGCGCCGGACAGGCGGGCTTCCTCTTGCAGGCGGCGGATGGTCATGTGGCGTCTCCCCTTATTCAGGGGCCTATCATCCGGCGTAATGGGCCTGCCGCACAAGCCGCCGCAGCAGGCTTTCGCGCCGCCCGGCCAGCACGCCGCCGATCCACAGGGCGCCAGCCGACAGCACGATGGCGGGGCCGGCGGGCACGTCGGCGTGGTAGGAGACCAACAGGCCGATCACCGAGGCGGCAAGCGCGATTACCACCGCGGCGATCACCTGCCCGCCCAGCGTCTCCCCCCAATGCCGCGCCGCCACCGCCGGCAGCATGATCAGCCCGACCGACATCAGCGTGCCGAGCGCGGTGAAGCCGGAGACCACCGCCAGCACAACGAGGGCGAGGAAGCCGAGATGCACCAGCGCGCCGTGCCCGCCGGTGGCGCGATGGAAATCGGGGTCGAAGCTCTCCAGCACCAGCGGTCGCCACAGTAGCGCGAGGCTCGGCAGCACCACGGTCGCCGCGCCGGCCATCAGCAGCAGCGAAATGTCATCCACCGCCAGCACGCTGCCGAACAGCAAATGAGTAAGATCGACGCCGCGCTGCGCCGAAAGGATCGCGACGCCGAGCGCCAGCGCGACGAGGTAGACGCCGGCCAACTGGCTATCCTCCCGCCCGCCGGTCGTCCGGCTCAGCGCACCGGCCAGCAGCGCCACCGTGAGCCCGGCGAGAAACCCGCCCGCCCCCATCGCCGGCACCGAAATGCCGCCCACCACGGCGCCGAGCGCGATGCCCGGCAGTATGCCGTGCTGCAACACGTCGCTCATCAGGCTCATCCGCCGGAGCACCAGGAACACGCCGAGCGGCGGCCCGGCGATCGACAGCGCGATGCAGCCGGCCAAAGCCCTGCGCATGAAGCCAAGCGCAAACGGCTCGAACAGGAATTGGATCACGCTGCGTCCAGGCGAGGGGCATCCAGGCGGGGGGCGTCCTGGCAGAGGGCGGGGTCATCCGCCCAAGCCTCGGCCACCAGCCGCGCCCGCAGCCGGTGCTCGGCCGAAAGCGCGACCCCGGTGCGATCCCAGGCGATTTTGTCGCGTGCCAGCAGCAGGGTGCTGGGGAACTCACGGGCGACGAGATCGAGATCATGCAGCACGGCGACGATGGTGCGGCCCTCGCCGTGCCAGCGATGCAGCAGGCGCATCAGGTCGGCGGTGGTACGGGCGTCCACCGCGGCGAAGGGCTCGTCGAGCAGCATCACCGGCGCGTCCTGCACCATCAGCCGGGCGAAGAGCAGGCGCTGGAACTGCCCGGCCGAGAGCGTGCCGGCCAAACGCCGCTCGAAGCCGGCGAGGCCGACCGATTGTAACGCCTCACTGACCCGAGTCGGCGCGGGCGCGGCGGCGAAGATGCCGAGCCCGGCAATGCCGCCCATCGCCACCACTTCGGCACAGGTAATGGGGAAGGCCTTGTCGAGCGAGGGGGTCTGCGGGAGCAGGCCGATGCGGCCGTTCCGGATCACCCGCCCCTCGAAATCGCGATGCAGCCCCGCGATGGTGCGCAGCAGCGTGGTCTTGCCCGCCCCGTTCGGCCCGACAATCGCCGTCATGCTGCCGGGCTCGAAGCGGCCGGAAACGTGGTGCACGGCGGGGCGGCGACCGTAGAGGCAGGTGAGGTTCTTGAGCTCGATCATTGGGCCGCCCACCAGGAGACCAGCCATATCAACAGGATAAGCCCGGACGACAGGATCAGCCTGGGCCCGGCACCTGCCATGGGGGAGAGGGGATCGCGCATTGGTATAATATAACATTACCCCAGACCGGCAGCAACTCCCGCGCCCCGGCCATTGAACCCAGGCCGCACCACCCGCATCATGGCGCACGCAAATAGAGGACGCCCGCCATGCCCGGATCGCTCGACGGCAAGACCATCATCCTCACCGGCGCCGCCGGCAATCTCGGCCGCGCCACCACCGCCCTGCTGCTCGCCGAGGGCGCCACCGTCGCCGCCTTTGACCGGCCGGGTGCCATGCTCGACGCCCTGCCCGCCCATCCCCGGCTGGCGAAGGTGGCGCTCGCCGACCTCGCCGACGAGGTCGCCTGCGCGGCCTCGATCGCCGGCGTGATCGCCGAGCATGGCGGGCTGCACGGCGTGGCCCATACCGTCGGCGGCTTCGCCTGGGCCGGGCTCGCCGACAGCCCGGCGGCGCTGTGGGAGCAGCAATTCCGCCTCAACGTGCTGACCACGCTCAACGTGGTGCGCGCCGCCGCCGCCCATATGCGCGCAAATGGTGGCGGCTCCATCGTCGCGGTCGGCGCCGGTGCGGCCCGGCGGGCGCCCGCCGGGATGTCCGCCTATGCGGCCGCCAAGAGCGCCGTGCATCGCATGGTCGAGAGCTTCGCTGATGAGCTGAAGGGCGAAGCCGTGCGCGTCAACGCCGTGCTCCCCGGCACCATGGACACCCCGCAGAACCGCGCCGACATGCCGGGCGCCGATCCCACGAATTGGACCCGCACCGAGGAAGTCGCCGCCACCATCGCCTTCCTGCTGTCCGATGCCGGTTCCGGCATCACCGGCGTGCTCGTCCCCGTGCCCGGACGCGGCTGAGATGGCCGCCCCCTTCCCGCTCATCGACGTCTCCGGCACGCCCTACGAGCGCGGCGTGCAGTATGGCCGCCAGGCCGCCGAGCGCATCCGCCGGGGCGTCGCCCATTATGGCGCCCAGCTCGCCCGCATGAATCTCGGCGAGGCCGAGATCGCCGCATTGGTGCGCGCTTATACGCCGATCATCGACGCCTTCGACGACAGCTACGTGCCGGAGATGCAGGGCATCGCCGCGGGCGCCGGCATCCCCTTCACCCATGTCGCCTTGCTCAACGCCCGCACCGAGATTCTCAAACTCGCCGAGAACCCGACGCTGCGCGCCAAGCTGGAGGAACCGCCAGATGGCTGCACCGGCGTCATCGCCCTGCCGGGCGCTACCGCCGAGGGGCGGCTGTTGCACGCGCAGAACTGGGACTGGAAGGCCGAATGCGCCGAGACCGCGGTGGTGCTGCGCATCCGACGGGATGACGGGCCGGATATCCTCACCTTCACCGAGGCAGGCGCATTGGCCCGCTCCGGGCTTAATTCCGCGGGTATTGCGATTACCGCGAACTATCTGGAATCCGACCGCGACTATCGCGATATCGGCGTACCGCTGGCGCTGATCCGCCGCAAATGCCTGCAAGAGGGCAACCCCGCGCTCGCCATGCGGGCCGTGTACGCGACCAGGAAATCCGCTGCAAACAATATGATGGTCAGCGCATCCACGCTGGCTGGCGCAGCGGTGGCGATCGACTTCGAATGCGCGCCCGACGAGACCTTTCAGGTGCATGCCGAGAACGGGCTCATCGTCCACGCCAACCATTTCCAAAGCCCCGTGGCGCTGACCAAACTGAAAGACACCGGGATCGCCAGTACGCCCTGCAGCCTTTACCGCGACATTCGGGTGCGTGACCTCCTCACGCCCGATGTCGGCGGTCTTACCCCGGAGCATCTCAAGCGCGCGCTGGAAGACGATTTCGCCTCCCCCTGGTCGGTCTGTCGGCCACCGCGGATGAGCCTGCAGAACGTCGAGGTCGCGACTGTCGCCGCCATCGTCATGCAGCCCGCCGCCGGCATTCTCGAAGCGGCCCCCCTGCCCGCCCTTGGCGCCGTCTATACGCGGTACACGCTCTAAAACGGGGCGTGGACGCGGCGGGCTGATCGGCCCTAGATTCAGCGGCGAAGGCGAAGCAATCGCCAGCCGGAGGAATTACGATGAAGCGTCGCCAGGCCCTCGCCGGTCTCGCCGCCAGTGCGGCCATGTCCACACGTTCGGCCCTTGCGCAGCCCGCCTTGGGCGGCAAGGGGAGCACGCTCGTATTCGTTCCCACCACCAATCCGCCGAGTTGGGACCCGGTGTGGACAACCGCGCAGGCGACACGGACGTTGGCGATGATGATCTACGAAACCCTCTACACACGGGATATCGCGCTCAACGCACATCCGCACATGGTCGAGGGCCATCTCGTGGAGGATGGTGGCAAGCGGTGGACGATGAAGCTGCGGCCGGGGTTGACGTTCCATGACGGCGAGCCGGTCCGGGCGCGGGATTGTGTGGCATCGGTGAAGCGCTGGATGGTGCGGGACCCGATCGGGGCCTCGATCAATGCGCGGATGGACGCGCTGGAGGCGAGCGATGACCGGACGATGGTGTGGCGGCTGCGGAAGCCGTTTCCGTTCCTCCCCAACGCGCTGGCGAAGACGCAGCCGACCTGTGTGATCATGCCTGAGCGGTTCGCGCAGGACCCGTACAAGCAGGCGGCGGAGGCGATCGGGAGTGGGCCGTTCCGTTGGGTGGGGAATGAATTCGTCTCAGGCAGCCAGGCGGTGTTCGCCAAATTCGAGAAATATGTTCCGCGCAACGAGCCGGTGGAATACGGGTGGGGCGGGTATCATGTGCATGTCGATCGGGTGGAATGGCGGGTGATCCCCGATGCGGCGACGGCGGCGGGGGCGTTGGCGACCGGGGAGGTGGACTGGGTGGAGGTACCGATCCCCGATCTGCTCCCGATGCTGCGGAAATCGCCGGGCGTGACGGTCGGGCGGCTGGATACGCATGGGGTGTACCCGGTGTTGCGGCCGAATTTTCTGCATGGGCCGACCGCCAATCCGGCGGTTCGGCGGGCGATGCTGTATGCGATCGATCAGACCGACGAGATGACGGCGGTGATGGCGGATGATCGGGAGGGGTGGCGGGCGCCGATCGGGTTTTTCATTCCGGGCACCGAGAGCGCCTCGGAGGCGGGGATGGAAAAATTGCGCAATCGGCCCTCGGTGGCGGCGATCAAGGCGATGTTGCGGGAGGGCGGCTATAACGGCGAGCGGATCGCGTTCATGCATCCCTCCGATCCGCCGGCCTATGACGTGTTGTGCCAGGTGGCGGAGGGGGCGTTTCGGAAAATCGGGCTCAATATCGACATCCAGACGACGGATTGGGGCACGGTGACGCAGCGGCGCAACAGCAAGGAGCCGCTGGAGAAGGGCGGGTGGTCGGTGTTTCCGTCCGGGTTTCCCTCGGTTGATTTCGGCAACCCGGTGCTGGCGACGGGGTTGCGGACCAATGGCAAGGACGCCTGGATCGGGTGGCCGGAGCATGCGGGGCTGGAGGCGCTGCGCGATGCGTGGATCGACAGCACGGACCCGGCGGAGCAGAAGCGGATATCCGAGCGTATCCAGTTGGAATGTCTGGATTTCGTGCCTTACATTCCGCTGGGCCAATACATCCAGTCGACGGCCTGGCGGAGCAATCTCAACGGGTTGCTGCGGGGGCCGGCGCCGGTGTTCTGGAATGTGCGGAAGGGCTAGATTGTTTTGATATCGTAACTAAATGGGCGCAATTCGGGCGTTGCGGCCTAGTCCCTGGGTAATCGCCTGGGGAGGAGTTTCATCGGTTTCCCCTCGGAGTTGGGGTACCAGTGGATGGCCTCGCGCAGTTTGCGGGTGAGGGGGCGCGGTTTGGGCGCGGGTTTCTTGCGGGGTGTGCGGGGGCGCTTCGGCAGAGGGGGAATGCAGGCCGGAGCGATGCCGAACATGTG
>CAIYPH010000043.1 GCA_903928045.1 uncultured Rhodospirillales bacterium | reverse complement strand
CCCGCCGCCTGCTGGCGGGCCAGGGCGGTATCGCGCTGCGTGCCCAGATCGCCGCGCTGCCACCCGGTACACCGCTCGGCGTCGAGGTGCCGCTCGCCGGCGCAAGGCCCGATCTCGATGCCGCCCAGCGCCTCGCGCTGCTGGTCAGCTCCACCCGTCAATTCCTGCAAAACGAGGCAGTTCCATGAGCAAGCACATCCTCCTCCTCAACGGTCCCAACCTCAACCGCCTCGGCAAGCGCGAGCCGCATATCTACGGCCACACCACGCTCGCCGAGGTCGAGGCGATGTGCCAAGCCAAGGCCGAGGCGCGCGGCTACACCATCGAGTGCCATCAATCGAACTCCGAAGCGCAGATCATCGACTGGATCCATGAGGGTATCGAGAGCGAAGTCTGCGGCATCATCATCAACCCCGCCGCTTTCACCCATACCTCGGTGGCGATCCTCGACGCGCTGAACCAGGTGCATGCGCCAATTATCGAACTGCACATCTCCAACCCCCATAAGCGCGAGCCCTTCCGCCACCACTCCTTCGTCACCCACGCCGCCACCGCGCTGATTTGCGGGCTCGGCGTGGTCGGATACCCCGTGGCGGTGGATGCGCTGATCGACTTCCTGGCCGCCAAGGCATGAGTGAAACCGGCGTTCACGTCGCGGCGGAGGGGGCGATCCTGTGGATCACCATTGACCGTCCGCGCGCGCTGAACGCGCTCGACCCCGCCGCCCACCGCACGATGCACGACGCGCTCGACCGTCTGGAGGCCGAGGCGGCGCTGCGGGTCGCGGTGGTCACCGGTGCCGGCGAGCGGGCCTTCTGCGTGGGGTCCGACCTCAAGGCCCGGGCGGCGGCCAACGCCGATGACCACCCGCCCACCGGTTTCGCCGGCCTCACCCACCGCTTCGGCCGCAGCAAGCCGATCATCGCGGCGGTCAACGGGCTGGCCCTCGGCGGCGGGGTGGAGATCGTCGCAGCCTGCGATCTCGCGATCGCCGCGGAGCATGCCGCCTTCGCCCTGCCGGAGCCGCGCGTCGGCCTCGCGGCGATCGGCGGCGGCGGCTTGCAGCGGCTGGCCCGGGCGATGCCACTGAAACACGTGATGGATTTGGTGTTGACCGGCCGCCGCGTCGGTGCCGAGGAGGCCCGCGCCATGGGCCTCATCAGCCGCGTCGTCCCGGCATCCAACCTGATCCAGGCCGCAAGCGAGATGGCCGAGGCCGTCGCCGCCGGCGCCCCCCTCTCCATCGCCGCCTCCCGCGCCGTCATCGCCGCCAGCCTCACCATGCCCAGCCTGGATGACGCACTGCGCGCCCGCTACCCCGAGATCGCGCGCATGGAAGCGAGCGAGGACGCCATCGAGGGCCAGGCGGCCTTTATCGAAAAACGCGCGCCCATCTGGCGCGGACGCTGAACAGGAACGACGATAATGACCGACTTCTACGTAAAAATCGGCGACGGGGCGACCTTCTCCAAAACCGTCAGCGAATACGACGTCTACGGCTTCGCCGGCATCACCGGGGATTTCTCGCCCAACCACACCAACAAGGCCTACATGGAGAAATCGAGCTACGGCCGCCTCCAGGCTCATGGCGCGCTCATGGTGGGCTTCATGTCCACCGCCTCCACCCTCGCCATCGCCGGCACCCGCCAGAATGCCGACGAAACGCCGGTCTCGCTGGGGTATGACCGTATCCGCTTCCTCGCCCCGGTGTATTTCGGTGACACCATCACCGTCACGTACCGCATCTCCGCCATCGACGTGGAGCGAAGGCGTTCGACGGGGGATATCGAAATCCGCAACCAGGACAACGTGCTGGTCGCCGTCGGGCAGCACATCCTGAAATGGGTGAAGAACGCATGAAGACGGACCTCACCGGCCAGGTCGCCATCGTCACCGGCGGCGCCCAGGGCATCGGCTTCGCCATCGCCCGCACGCTGACCGCACGCGGCGCCCGCATCATCGTATGGGACCGCGACCTCGCCCCTCTCCAAGGCAGCGGCTTCACCCCCGCCGGCGCCGCCGTGGTGGACGTCGCCTCCTGGCCGGCCGTCGAGGCCGCGTTCAATGCCGCGGTGGCCGAATTCGGGCAGGTCGATATCGCCGTCAACAACGCCGGCATCAACGGGCCGATCAAGCCCTCCTGGGAATACCCGCTGGAGGACTGGGACCGGGTGATCGCCATCGACATGACCGCCGTCTTCTACCTCTCCCGCCTCGCAGCTTCGCACATGCGCGAGCGCCGCTACGGCCGCATCATCACGGTGGCCTCCATCGCCGGGAAGGAGGGGGTGCAGAACCTCTGCGCCTATTCCGCCGCCAAGGCCGGCGTGATCGGTTTCGCCAAGGCGCTCGCCAAGGAGGTCTGCGATGCCGGCGTCACCGTCAACTGCATCGCCCCCGCGATGACCGAGACCAAGCTGCTGGAGGGCATGACGGCGGAGCATATCCGCAACATGTCCGCCAAGATCCCGATGGGCCGTCTGGTGCAGCCCGACGAGATTGCCGAAATGGCGGCCTGGATCGCCAGCCCCGCCTGCTCCTTCACCACCGGCTTCGTGTTTGACGTCACCGGTGGCCGGGCAACGTATTGAGGAAACACCACGATGAACCTTGATCAACCGCATCTCGTCGTCATGGGCGCCGGCGCCATGGGCGGGCTGTTCGGCGGGCTGCTCGCCGAGGGCGGGCTGCGCGTCACCCTGGTCGACGCCTGGGCCGAGCATATCGAGACGATGCGCGCCCAGGGCGGGCTGCGCATGGTCGGCGTCGGCGGCGATCGCATCATTCCACTGACCGCGACGACGGACGTCGCCTCCATTCCCGCCGCCGACGTGGTG
>CAIYPH010000042.1 GCA_903928045.1 uncultured Rhodospirillales bacterium | reverse complement strand
GCCGCCGCCTTCGCCGCCACTCGCCGCGTGGCGGTGCTCGATATCGATCCGCAGCACAGCCTGGCGCGCTGGCACGCCCTGCGGGCTGCGCGCAAGGGGGCGGCGCCGGTTGGCTTCTCCGATGTCTCGGGCTGGCGGCTGGCCCGCGAGATCGACCGGTTGCGCGGGCTGAACGACGTGTTGATCGTCGATAGCCCGCCGCAACTCGATACTGATGCGCGGCTGGCCATCCGCGCGGCCGATCTGGTGCTGGTGCCGCTGCAGCCGAGCCCGCCCGATTTCTGGGCCGCCGAGGGCACCATGACACTCGCCGCCGCCGAGAAGCGCCCGGCGCGCATTCTTCTCAACCGTGCGCCCACCGGCGGCAAACTCAGGCTGGCGGTGGAAGCGGCGATCGCCGAGGCCGGTTATCCCGTCTTCGCCGGCACGCTCGGCAACCGCGTCGGCTTCGCCACCGCCTTCGCGCAGGGGCTCGGGATCATGGAAACGGCGCCCCGCTCGACGGCGGGGCGGGAATTCGGCAGTATCATGGCCGAACTCGAAGGGCTCATGCGATGATGGACAACGCCACCAACCTGCTGCTCGCGCTGCACCTGCTCGGGGTTGCCGTGTGGGTCGGCGGCATGGCCTTCGCGCTGCTGGTGTTGCGGCCGAGCCTGGGCCTGCTGCCGCCGGCGCAGCGGCTGACGCTGCATACCGCGGTGTTCCAGCGATTTTTCCGCATCATCTGGCATGTGATGCCGCTGGTGCTGCTGAGCGGCTATGGGATGGTCTATCTCTTCGGCGGGTTCGCCGTTTTGGACCCGCTTGTGCATGTCATGCATGGGCTCGGTCTTGTCATGGCTCTGATTTTTCTGATGATTTTCTTCGGCCCGTGGAAGGCGATGCGCGCCGCCCAGGTGAAGGGCGATACGGTGGTGGCGATGGTCACGGTCAACCGCATCCGCCATCTCATCACCGCCAATCTGGTGCTGGGCACCATCACCATCGTGGTCGCCGCCCTCGCCTAGAACCGACGCGATTTCGCCACTTTGCCGGGGTAGACTCGCCCTGGATTGTCACTGCAAGGCTTCCCCATGCTGCTTCTGATTCCCGGCCCGGTCACCACCCGGCCGGAGGTGCGCCAGGCGATGGCGCAGGATATCGCGCCCTGGGACAATGATTTCCGCCCCCGCTACGCCGCGATGCGCGCGCGCGTGTTGGCGATCGCCAAGGCTCCGGCTGAGACGCATGACGCGATCTGCTTCGGCGGTTGCGGGCATTTCGGCATCGAGGCGGCGATCCGCAGCTTCTTGCCGGCGGGCGGGCGCATCCTCATCCCGCAGGTTGGCGCCTATGCCGAGCGCATGGCGCGGCTGGCCAATGAGGCCGGGCGCATCGCCGTGCCCTTGGCGATGGACCCGGACGCGCCGGTCTCCCCGCAGGCAGTGGCCGCGGCGCTGGCGGCTGACCCCGACATCACCCATGTCGGCCTCGTCTACAACGAAACCGGCACCGGCGTGGTGCATGACCCCGCCTCAATCGGTGACGTTGTGCGCGCGGCCGGGCGGCGGGTGATCCTGGACGCCGTCTCCGCCTTCGGCGCCCTGCCGCTCGATATCTCCGCCCATCCCGAGATCGACGCCGCGGTGTTCACCTCGAACAAATGCCTGGAAGGCCTGCCCGGCCTCGTCTTCGCCATCTGCCGCAAGGACAAGCTGGAGGGCACTATCGGCAATGCCGGAAGCTGGTCCTTCGATCTCGCGGATATCCTGGCAGGCTATGCGCGCGGCCCCGGCGTGATCCGCTTCACCCCGCCGGCCCAGGTGATGCTCGCCTTCATGACCGCGCTCGATTTATTCGACGCCGAGGGCGGCCAGCCAGCCCGCCTGGCCCGCTACCGCGCCAATACAGAGGCGCTCTACACGGGCATGCAGGGCATCGGCATGGTGCCCTACCTGCCCTTCGCGGTGCAGGGCCCGATCGTGATGAACATCCACGCCCCCGCCGACCCCGCTTGGTCGCTGCAAAGCTTCGTCGATGCGCTGAAGCGGCGCGGCTATCTCATCAGCAATTTCTACAACACGCCGCAGCCGAGCTTCCGCGTCGGCTGCATCGGGGCCTTGACGCCGGATGACATGCGCGGCTTCGTACAAGCCACCGATGCGGCGCTCGTGGAGCTCGGCGTGCGCCATCGCCTGCCCGGACAAACCGCCGCCTGAGCGCGACTATAAAAAGGGGAACCCCATGGCCACCGACCAGGAAATCGCCGCTCTGCATACGCTGAAGCCGATCGGCGCCATCGCCGAGCGCGCCGGCATCCCCGCCGACGCGCTGAGCCCCTACGGCAAATACAAGGCCAAGATCGACTTCGACTTCATCCGCTCCGTGCAGGACCGCCCCGATGGCGCCCTGGTGCTGGTGACCGGCATCAACCCGACCCCGGCCGGCGAGGGCAAGACCACCACCACCGTCGGCCTCGGCGATGCGCTGAATGCGCTGGGGCAGAAGGCGATGATCTGCCTGCGCGAGCCGAGCCTCGGGCCGTGCTTCGGCGTGAAGGGCGGCGCCACCGGCGGCGGCTATGCGCAAGTGGTGCCGATGGAGGACATCAACCTCCATTTCACCGGCGATTTCCACGCCATCACCTCAGCCAACAACCTGCTGGCCGCCATGGTGGACAACCACATCTACTGGGGCAATGAGCTGGGGCTTGACCCGCGCCGGGTGACCTGGCGCCGGGTGCTCGACATGAACGACCGCGCCCTGCGCTCCATCGTCAACGGCCTCGGCGGCATCACCGCCGGCCCGCCGCGCGAGGATGGGTTCGACATCACGGTCGCCTCCGAGGTGATGGCGGTGTTCTGCCTGGCGCGGGACCTCGACGACCTCCAGGCCCGGCTGAAGCGCATCATCATCGGTGCCCGGCGCGACGGCAGCTTCGTCACCGCCGGCGAAATCAAGGCCGATGGCGCCATGGCCGCCCTGCTGCGCGATGCGCTGATGCCGAACCTGGTGCAGACCCTGGAGGGCTCCCCTGCCCTCGTGCATGGCGGCCCCTTCGCCAATATCGCGCATGGCTGCAACTCCCTGCTGGCCACCCGGCTCGCGCTGAAACTGTCGGACGTGGTGGTGACCGAGGCGGGCTTCGGCGCCGATCTCGGCGGCGAGAAATTCCTCGACATCAAGTGCCAGCTCGGCGGCCTCAAGCCCTCCTGCGCGGTGGTGGTGGCAACCGTGCGGGCACTCAAAATGAATGGCGGCGTCGCCAAGGCCGATCTCGGGCGCGAGGATGTCGCGGCCGTCGAGCGCGGCGTGGTGAACGTGCTGCGCCATGTCGAGAATATGAAGAAGTTCGGCCTGCCCGTCGTGGTGGGCCTCAACCGCTTCACGTCGGACACCGATGCCGAGATCGCGGCTATCAGTGCCGCACTCGCGAAGCTTGGAACGAAGGTCTGCGTCTGCACCCATTGGGGCGACGGCTCCAAGGGCGCGCTTGAGCTCGGCCGCGCCGTGCAGGCGGAGATCGCCGCTGGGAAGGCCGATTTCAAGCCGCTCTACGGCCTGGACATGCCACTGGCGGAGAAGCTGCGCACGATCGCCCGCGAAATCTATCGCGCCCGCGATATCGACCTGCCTTCCAGCGTGGCGCGCAAGCTCGCCAGCTACGAGAAAGCCGGCTTCGGCGGCGTGCCGATCTGCGTGGCGAAAACCCAGTACAGCTTCACCGCTGACCCCACCCAGCTCGGCGCGCCGGAGGGCCATATCCTGCCGATCCGCGACGTGCGGCTCTCCGCCGGGGCCGGATTCGTGGTGGCGATCGCCGGCGAGATCATGACCATGCCCGGCCTGCCCCGGGTGCCCGCCGCCGAGGGCATGTCGCTGACGGCGGCAGGGGAGATCACGGGGCTGTTCTGATCTCCCACGAGCGGGCCATAACAGACAAATAAACAAAGACTTTCTGGCGGGTGCTTCTAACCGCAGGTGAAAGAGTCTAGAAAGCTTGCTGGTGCATCACGGCGTCGGATGCTTCCCCGGAGCCGGCCGCGCGATTGGTCTGCCGGGTGGGTTCGGCGTCGATAGGCGCATGCAGCGAGGCTGGCAGTTTGGATAACACGAGTCCGATCGAGCATAGGGCCCAACGGGGGGGCAACGGACTGCTGCCGCGTTTTGCCGCGGCCTCATCGGCGCGCGTGCTGTTCGTGCTCGACGCGCTGACCCTCCTCATGGTCGCCCCTTTCGTCCTGTGGATGGGGCATTCCGCGGGGATCCTGGCGGAGTCGCAGGAGATCCTGCTATTCCTGCCGGCCAACCTCGTCGCTTTTTTCGCAATGGGCCTGTACCGCCGCGATGCCATGGTGGCGATGCGGCGGACCATGACCCGCGTGCCGCTGATCGCCGGCATGGGCAGCATCGTCGCCGCGGGGGCGATCAACGGCGGCAGCCTGATCTGGAGCTGGCCGGTGGCACGGCCGGTCGGCTGGCCGGATATCGGCGCGCAGTGCTCTCTGGTGGTGATCCTGTTCAGCCTCGCCGCCCTGCTGGCGCGTGTCCTGTTCCGCGTGATGCTGCGCGGCGGGCTGCTGCACCGCCATTTACTGGTGATCGGCGCCGGCTCGCGGGCATGGGACCTGCTGTTCATGTTGCGCCGCGAGGGCAGCACGCTGAATGACGTGATCGTCTTCCTGCACGAGCCCAGCATGGGGCCGGTCGATCCACGTCTGGTGGAGGACAAGCGGGCGCGGCTGGTCACCGGAATGTCGCCCTACGATGCGGCGCGGGAGGCCGATGCGGACCAGATCGTGGTGGCGCCCGACGAGCGCCGCGGCATGGACCTCGAACTGCTTCTGGCCTGCAAGAAGGCCGGCTTCCCGGTGATCCAATATCTCAGCTTCGTCGAGAAAGAGATCCGCCGGGTCGATCTCAAGCGGATCGAGCTTGGCTGGCTGCTCTACTCCGAGGGGTTCCAGTTCGACCTGCTGGACCGCGTTTTGAAGCGGACGTTTGACCTTGTGGTGAGCAGCCTGGTGCTCGCCTTGATGTCGCCGTTCCTGCTACTTGCGATGCTCGCCATCCGCGTGGAGGGGCCCGGGGCGGTGCTCTACCGGCAGACCAGGGTGACGCGCGACGGGCGGCATTTCCAGATCATGAAGCTGCGCACCATGCGGGTGGATGCCGAGGCCGGCGGCGCGGTATGGGCGCGCAAGAACGACGACCGTGTCACCAAGATCGGCCATTTTCTGCGCCGCACCCGCATCGACGAGCTGCCGCAGCTGATCAACATCCTCAAGGGCGAGATGAGCTTCGTCGGCCCGCGGCCGGAGCGGCCGCAATTTGTCGCCGAATTGGCCGCCCAGATCCCGCTCTACAATGAGCGCCACATGGTGAAGGCCGGGCTCACCGGCTGGGCGCAGATCAACTACCCCTATGGTGCCTCGGTCGACGATGCCCGGTCGAAGCTGTCCTACGACCTCTACTACGTGAAGAACTTCTCGATCCTGTTCGACTTCGTGATCCTGCTGCAGACGCTGCGCGTGGTGCTGTGGCCGAGCGGAGTGCGCTGAGGCGTGCACCGCCCTAACGGGGTTTCCATATGGAAAAGGCCCCCGGAGCGGTCTCCGGAGGCCCTTGGCAGGGGTATCGTTGGGGTGGGCTCAGACCTTCTCGACCTGGCTGTATTCCAGCTCCACCGGCGTGGAGCGGCCGAAGATTGAGACGCTGACCTTCACGCGGCCCTTTTCCTCGTCGATCTCCTCGACGGTGCCGTTGAAGCTGGTGAACGGGCCATCGGCCACGCGCACCTGCTCGCCGATTTCGTAGAGGATCGCCGGGCGGGGATGTTCGACCCCCTCCTGCGTCTGCTTCATGATCCGTTCGGCCTCGGCGTTGCTGATCGGGGTCGGCCGGGTCTTGCTGCCGAGGAAACCGGTGACCTTGGGGGTGTCCTTGACGAGATGCCACGCCTCATCGGTCAGCTCCATCTTCACCAGCACATAGCCCGGGAAGAATTTGTGCTCGGCGTTGACCTTCTGGCCGCGGCGCAGCTCTACCACCTGCTCGGAGGGCACCAGCACCTCGTCGATCTGGTCGGCGAGGCCCTTCTGCGCGGCCTGCTCCTTGAGCTGCTGCGCGATCTTCTTCTCGAAACCCGAATAGACGTGGACGACGTACCAGCGCTTGGCCATGTTCAACCCCTCTCAGAAACCGGTGCCGAACAACAAACGGACGCCGACGCCGATGATCTGGTCGGCGATGAAAAAGAAGGCCGCGGCGAGGGTGCCCAGGGCGAAGACGAGGCCCGTCGTCACCATCGTCTCCTTGCGCGACGGCCAGGTGACCTTGGTGACTTCGCTGCGCACTTCGCGCGCGAACTTCAACGGATCAAACGCCACGCCGCTCATACTCCTCGGTCGCCTTCCAATGCGGGGAAAATTCCCCGTTCAGTCACGTCAGCCCGGATCACGCTGATGGCGGAGCCGGTGGGCTGGCAGGGGTGGAGGGTCTCGAACCCCCAACCTCCGGTTTTGGAGACCGGCGCTCTAGCCAATTGAGCTACACCCCTTCCGCGCCCGGCCCGAGCATGTCTCAGAACGGCCCGGTCCAGGGGGGCGTAAAGAGAATGAAGGGGCGGCAATGTCAAGTGCTTGTGTGCG
>CAIYPH010000041.1 GCA_903928045.1 uncultured Rhodospirillales bacterium | reverse complement strand
GTAGAAAATGAAGTGATCGCCGGTCGATGCGTTCAACGCCGCCATGACCCGATCGGCGGTGACGTCGCGGCCTACCGGCATCAGCCCACCCTTGATGAACCAGTCGGTATAGGCATAGGCGAGAATAGCGTTTTCGTCGGGCTCGATCGGGAACCGCTTCTTGAACGCCGCGATCCACGCCTTCACCTCCGGCGGCTCACGCCCCTCGGGATAGGCGTTCCACACGCCGATGCCGTAAAGCCCCTCCACGGTCGCCTTGCCGAGTTGCAGCACGATACCGGTGCGCCCGGGGTTGGCGGTCAGCACTTTCGCTGTCATGCCGAGCTTCTTCACCTCGGCCATGATGCCGATGGTCTCGCGGGTGATGGTGGCGATGACGATCAGATCCGCGCCGGCCGCCTGCATGCGGGCGACCTGGGAGGAGAAGTCGATATCCCCGGCCTTGTAGGATGCCTCGGCCACCGGCTTCATGCCGCGCGCCTCGAGCGCCTGCACGGCGCCGGCCTTCACCAGGTCTCCCAGCGGGCCTTCCTGCATGATGAAGCCGACTTTCGTGGCCTTGTAGGTATCGATCATCCAGCCCGTGCCGGTCCGCATCACGGTGTCGTAGTTCGGCGTGGTGGTGAACAGGTATTTATGATTGCCGCCGATCTTACGCAGAATCGAGGAGGCCCCCCAGGGCGAGAAGTATATCACCCCAGCATCGACCGCCCGCTTCACCACCGCGGCGTTGGTGCCCGAGCCGAACGGGTTGATGATGGCGAACACCTCGTCCGAACGGATCAACTTGTCCGTCGCGCGGACCGCCATTTGCGGCTGGCTGCCATTATCTTCAACGATGAGGCGAAGCTTACGCCCATTCACCCCACCGGCCTCGTTGGC
This sequence comes from uncultured Rhodospirillales bacterium, assembly GCA_903928045.1. The sequence goes on along the minus strand of CAIYPH010000041.1, from coordinate 16,979 downwards.
TTCGTCTATCCGCATCTGCATGCCGAAGCGGATATTGGGCATCCCCGCCGCGACTGGGCCGGAGAGGTCGAGATGCGTGCCTAGCACGATCTCGCCATCACTGACCCCGCCCGCATGGGCGATGGAGGGGAGGGCAAGGGCGCCGGTGGCGGCGAGCAGGGTGCGGCGGGTAAGCGTCATGGGGATCCTCCTTGTGTGGCCGGGCGGTTGTCTCCGCCGTACATGTCGTCGATCAGCGCAGCATAGCGCCGGGCAATCATCCGGCGCTTCAATTTCATGGTGGGGGTGACTTCCTCATCCTCGGGCACCAGCTGCTCCTCGATCAGCCGGAACGCCTTGATGGTTTCCACCCGCGCCAGCGTAATGTTCACCCGCTCGATCTCCGCCCCGATCAAGGCGACGATCTCGGGATGCCGCATCAGGGAGCCATTGTCAGTGTAGGTGAGCTGCCGGTCCTGCGCGAACTGCGCCGTGGTCTCGGGGTCGGCCAGCACCAGCGCGGTGAGGAACTGCCTCGCCTCGCCGATCACCACCGCGTCCGAAATATAGGGGCTGAATTTCAACTGGTTCTCGATCGTCGAGGGCGCGATGTTCTTGCCCCCGGAGGTGATCAGGATGTCCTTGATGCGATCGCGGATGGACAAATGCCCGGCCTCGTCGAAGCTGCCGCAATCCCCGGTATGCAACCACCCCTCGGCATCGATCGCCGCCGCGGTGGCCGCCTGCTTGCCCCAGTAGCCCGCGAACACCCCTGGACCCCGCACCAGGATCTCATCCTCCGCCCCCAGCCGCACCTCGGTGCGCGCGACGGGGACCCCCGCCGTCCCCGGCCGCCGCTGCTCGGGCGGGGTCGCGGTGCAGAAGCCGACCGTCTCGGTCAACCCATAGGCCTCCCGCAGCGGAACGCCGATGGCGTTGAACCAGGCGAGCAAATCGGGCGACACCGGCGCGGCCCCGGTCAACGCGTGCCGAATCCGCCCGAGCCCCAAGGCCTCGCGCACATGCGCCAGCCCGATCCGGTCGAGCAGCCCGCCGAGCCAACCCTCGCGATCCCGCAACGCCGCCTGATACGCCCACCGCGCCGGCGCAATCGCATCGGGCATCGCCAGGGTGATTCGCGCGTGCATCTTCTCCCAGAACCGCGGGGGCGCGAAGATCAGATGCGGTGCGATCTCCGGCAAGTCATTGGCCAGTGTGCCGGCGCTTTCGGGGAAGTGGATCACCGGGCCGGGGCCGAGAGGGTTGAACACGCTGCCCATCCGCTCCGCCACATGGCACAGCGGAAGGAAGGAGACGGTATGGTCGCCATGTCGAAGCGGGGTCTGCGCCGCCGCCGTCTCGATCTGGAACATGATGTTGGCGCCGGCGATCATCGCCCCCTTCGGCGGCCCGGAGGTGCCGGAGGTGTAGATCAGCATCGCAATATCGCCAGGTGCCCCGGCATCGATCGCCGCGTCCACGATGCGGTCGTGCACCCCATCGCCAAGCGCGAGGAAATCCTCGAAGGAACGCACCATCGGGTCGCGGAACTCCCGCAACCCCTTCATGTCGAACACCGCCACCGCCCGAAGGTTCGGGCACTCCGCCCGCACCCGCATCACCTTGTCGAGCTGCTCCGCGTCCTCGACAAACACCGCGATGGCGCCGCTATCGGTCAACACCTCGGCGACCTGCTCGGGCGAGGCGGTGGGATAGATGCCGGCCCCGATCAGCCCGAGCGCCTGGGCGCCGAGATCGGCGAACAGCCATTCCGGCCGGTTCTGCGACAGCACTGCCGACACCGCGCCGCGCGGTGCCCCGATCGCGTGCAACGCCTTGGCGACCCGGCGAACGACGTCTCCGTATTGCGCCCAGGTCGTGGTTTCCCAAATGCCGAACCGCTTGCGCCGCAACGCCGGCGCGTCCGCCCAGCGCCGGGTGCGGTCGCGGAACAGCCGCAGCGGGGTATCGGTCATCTCCATGTCTTGCGCCGCTTCCAGCGCTGGCTCGTCCGCGCCGCGTCGGCGTGGCCGAGGTAGAACTCCTTGACGTCCTGCTTCGCCGCAAGCTCCGCACACGTCCCGGCCGCCACCACCCGGCCGAGCTCCAGAATGGTGCCGTCATCGGCGGTTTCCAGCGCGATCGCCGCGTTCTGCTCGACGACGACGATCGTCATGCCAGTCTCGGCGTTGATGCGGCGGATGATGCGGAAGATCTCCTTGGTCAAAAGCGGAGACAGCCCGAGCGACGGCTCATCGAGCAGCAGCAGCCGCGGCGCCGCCATCAGCGCCCGCCCGATCGCCACCATCTGCTGCTCACCGCCCGACAGCAGCCCGGCCTGCTGGCCAGCGCGCTCGGCGAGGCGCGGGAACCAGCCGTGGATGCGCTCCAGCAAAACCGCCTCCGCCTCGCCCCGCCCGCCCCGTGCGAAGCCGCCCATCAGCAGGTTCTCGCGCACGGTAAGATACGGAAACACCTGCCGCCCCTCCGGCACCAGCACCACGCCAAGCCGCGCCACCGCATCTGGGTCGCGCCCATGGATCGCCTGGCCGTCGAAGGTGACGCTGCCTTTGAACGGGTCGATCACCCCGGCGATCGTCTTCAGCAACGTCGATTTCCCCGCCCCATTCGCCCCAAGCACCGCATGGATGCGCCCCGGAGCCGCGTCGAGACTGACGCCGCGGATGGCGTTGACCGGGCCGTACCAGGCCTCGACGTTGCTGACGCTGAGCATCATGTGCCGAGATAGGCGGCGATCACCGCCGCATCCCCCTGCACCTCGGACGCTGTGCCGATCGCCAGGCGCTGCCCCATCGACAAGCACAGCACCCGGTCCGCCACTGCGGAGACCAGCGACATGTCGTGCTCCACCATCACGACGGTGATGCCAAGTTCGGCGCGGATGTCGGAAATCCAGAAGGCGAGATCGCGCGTCTCCTCCGGGTTGAGGCCCGAGGCCGGCTCGTCCAGCAGCAGCAGGCGGGGCTGGGTGGCCAAGGCACGCCCGAGTTCCACCACTTTGCGCACCCCGTAGGGCAGGCCGGCGACCGGGGCATTGCGGAAGGGCGAGAGGTCCAGCCGGTCGATGATGTCCTCCACCGCCGCCCGGCTCGAATCCTCGGCGCGGCCGACCCGCGGGAGCCCGGCGATCTGCGCCAGCACGCCGCCATGGTTGAAGCGATGGCGGCCGAGGAGGAGATTGTCGAGCACGCTGGCACCTTCGAACAGCTCGATGTTCTGGAAGGTGCGGGCGATGCCGTGGCGAACCACGTGGTGGCGCGAAATGGCGGTGATATCGGCCCCGAACGCGCGGATGCGGCCGGCGCTGGGCGGAAAGATGCGGGTGATCACATTGAACACCGACGTCTTGCCGGCGCCGTTTGGACCGATGATGGCGAAGATTTCGCCTTCGGCCACGTCGAATGACAGCGCATTGACCGCCACCAGCCCGCGGAAGCGCAGCGTGAGATCATCGACCTCCAGCGCCTTCACCGATACCGCTCCGATTTCGCGTATGTCTTGCCGCGTACGAAGGTGGCCCGGCGGTACAGCGGGAAGGTCTGCAGCAGGGTGCGCAGTTTCACCCAACGCCCGTTGAGCCCCGCCGGCTCGAACAGCACGAACAGCGCCAGCACCAGGCCGAACACGAAAGTCTCGAGCCCGAATTGCGCGGCGAGACTGGCGGGGAGGATCAGCTTCACGCGGGAAATCGCCGTTGGCAGCAGGCTGATGAGGATGGCGCCGAGGATCGCCCCCCGCAGCGAGCCGAGCCCGCCAATCACCACCATCAACGTGAGTTCCATGGAGAGATTGAGCGAAAACCCCTCGGGAGTGACATATTGCACCTGATGCGCCAGCAGCCCGCCGCCGATGCCGGTGACGAAGGCGGAGATCACGAAGGCCAGCACCTTGTATCCCGCCACCCAAATGCCGAGCGCGTGCGATGCCGCTTCGGAATCGCGGATGCCGACGAAGGCGCGGCCGATATGTCCGCGTAGCAGATTGTCGAGCGCCAGCAGCAGGCCGAGCAGAATGGCGAGGCATAGGTAGTAGAACGGCACCAGCCCGCCGAGAGTGAGGCCGAACAGCTCGGGGTCGGGCACCGCGATGCCGCCATAGCCGCCGGTGATGTCCTTCCAGCGCCCCGCGACCTGCTCGACAATCAGCGAGAAGGCAAGAGTCACCATCGCGAGATACAGCCCGGAGACGCGGATGGCGGGTAGCCCGATCAGCAGCCCGATGGCCCCGGCGATGGCGCCGGACGCCGCGAGCGAAATCGGCAGGGGAATGCCGAGCCCGAGCAGGTTGACATGGGCATAGGCGCCGATCGCCGCGAAGGCGGCGTGGCCGAGCGACACCTGGCCGGTGAAGCCGGTCAGCACCATCAGCCCGAGGCTCATGATGCAGCCGATGAACAGCGCCGCCGCCTCGCCGACGAAGAACTTCGGCAGCACATAGGGCCCGGCCAGTAGCGCCGCGAGCAGCACGGCATAGGCGATCCGCCCGGCCGGGTAGCGCAGGCGCCGCCGCGCCGCGGCATAGGAGGTGTCATAGGCAAAGCGCATCAGACCCGCCGCCCATGCGCTTCGCCGAGGAGCCCGCGCGGGAAGACCGCGAGCACGCCGATCAGCACCAATTGCGCACTCACGTCCTTGAATCCGTCGGGCAGATAGACGCCGGCGAATTGCTCGATCAGCCCGATCACCAACCCGCCGGCGATCGCCCCGGGCATGGAGCCGAAGCCGCCGAGCACCAGGGCTGCGAAGGCCTTCAGCACCACGAACCACAGCCCGACATCCACCAGGGCGAGCGGCGCCAGCAGCAGGCCGGAGACCGCGGCGATGGCGCCCGACATCGCCCAGACCATGGAGTTCAACCGCTTCACCCGGATGCCGCAGAGATAGGCCGCCAACTGGTTCTGCGAGGCCGCCTGGATCGATACGCCGAGCCTGGTACCGCGCAGGAAGGCGAACAGCACCGAGGTCACCAGGATGGCGGCGCCGATGATGGCAAGGTTGATGTCGGCCACCACCACCCCGCCGAAGCGCGAGGTATGGCCGGAGAACGGGGTATCGAGCCCGCGCGAGGTCGGCCCGAAGCCCATCGAGACCAGGCCGCGCAGCATGAACGAGATCGCGATGGTGAGCATCACCGCGGCGAAATGCGGCTGGCCGACGATGCGCCGCATCAGCCCGGCATCCACCGCGTAGGACAGCGCCGCCGCCACCACGACCGCCACCAGCATCGCGACCCAGAACGGCATGCCGAGCCAGGCGGTGACGCCCCAGCCGACGAAGGCGGAGAACATCAGCACGTCGCCATAGGCGAAATTCAGCACCTCGGTGGCGCGATAGGTCATCACCAGGCCGACCGCGACCAGGGCATAGACGGTGCCCACCGCGACGCCGTTGATGATGAGTTGCAGCAGCGCCGCGCTCAAGGCCACAGGCCCCCGTTCACATGCAGGGTCTGTCCGGTGATGTAGTGGCCACCGGGGCCGACCAGGAACAGCACGGCGAGCGCCATGTCCTCGGGCCGTCCGGCGCGTTTCAGCGGCAGGGTCTGGCCGTAGGCCACAGGGTCAATCCGCACAGCCTTCTCCGGCCGGCTCAACCCGCCCTTGAGGAAATCGGTGTCGGTGAGGCCGGGCGCGATGGCGTTGACCCGGATATCCGGCGCGCATTCCACCGAGAGCGACTGGGTGAGGCTGATAATGCCCGCTTTGGCTGCCGCGTAGGCGGAGTAGCCAGGCAGCGCGACCCGCACGCCGAAGGTGGAGGTGAAGTTGACGATCGCCCCACCGCCGGCCGCGCGGATCAGCGGGATGGCGGCGCGGTTGAGCAGAAAAGCGCCGCGCAGATTGCCGGCCATCATCTCATCCCAGGCCGCGGGGGTGAGGTTCTCCAGCAGCGTGCGCTCGTTGGTGTAGCCGACGAGGTTGACGAAGGCGTCGAGCGCGCCGAATTCCTGGGTGACGCCGGCGAATGCGGAAGAGACGGTGGCATCGTCCCTCGCATCGCACACGAAATGGGACACGCCATCGGGCGGCGGATGGCGCTCGGCGGATTGCGCGAGATCGAGCACCGCCACGCGGGCGCCGGCGTCACTGAGCGCGCGCACCACGGCGCGGCCGATGCCGCCGCAACCGCCGGCGACTGCGACGCGCAGGCCGGGCGGCGGAGCAAGATCCGGCCGGCTCACGGTGCCGCCACCATCTGCCGCAACTGCCCCTTCAGCACCTTACCGGCGGGGCTGCGGGGCAGCGCCTCGAGCAGCACCATGTGCTGGGGCAGCTTGTAGATCGCGACCTTCTGCACGTCGCGCAGATGCGCCACCAATTCCTCCAGGCTCACGGCCGCGCCAGGCTTCGGCACCACCACCGCGCAGACGGTCTCACCGAGCTTAGCGTCCGGCCGGCCGACCGCGGCGGCCTCGCGAATGGCGGGATGGGCGATCAGCAGGTTCTCGACCTCCTCGGCCGAGATGTTCATTCCCCCACGCACAATGGTGTCCTTGCGGCGGCCGACGAAGCGGTAATAGCGGTCATCCGGGCCGGCGATTTCGAACAGGTCACCGGTGCGATAGAAACCCTCGCCATCGAATGCGGCCGCCGTCAGCTCCGGCTCGCCGACATAGCCGGAGAACACCGCCGGGCCTTTGAAGCAGAGTTCGCCGGGCCGGCCGGCCTCGGTGATCTTTTGTCCCTCTGTGTCGATGAGTTTGGTCTCCACCGCCTGGGCGAGCGACAGTGACCAGGTGAAGCGATTATCGCCGTAGCGGGGGAAATAGCGGGCGCGCTCGGCGGGGTCCGGCAGGTCATGCCCGGTGGCGGCAAGCGAGGCGCCTTCGCTGGAGCCATAGAAATTCAGCACCGTCACGCCATGACGCTCGGCGAACTCGCGCACCACAAATTCCGGCAGGGCAGCGGAGCCGGAGCTGAAATGGCGCAGGCGGGAGAAATCGATCCCTTCCAGCAGGGCTTCGTTCTTCAGCAATTCATGCAGCATCGCCGGCGGGCAGGAAGTGAAGTCGATCGCCTCCTCGACGATCTGGCGCAGCAGCACATCGGCCTTGAACGGGTGGTGCAACACCAGCTTCGCACCCCGATCCAGCCAGGGCAGGATGGCGCCGGTGAGGCCGCCGACGGTGTTGAGCAGGCGGGGGGCCAGGAGATGGCAGCCCTCGGCCAGCGAGGCCGCTTCGGTCATCAACCGGCGGGTCATCAGCAGGTTGTTATGCGTGCGCGGCACCGGCTTGGGCCGTGCCTCGGTGCCGGAGGTCCAGAGCACGATGCAGACATCGTCGCCGCCAACCGCGACATCGGGGATGGAAGCGGGGTCCACCGCCGCCTGCATCGCGCGGTCGAGATCGATGGCGCCCGGGGGCGCGCCACCGAACACCAGCACGTGGGCAAGGCTCGGCGTGCTTTCCCGCAGCCGCAGGGCCATCGCGGCGTGGTCATGCTTGCCGATCCGGCCAGCGGTGATGAAGGCGCGGACGCCGAGATGGGCAAGGATATGGGAAAGCTCGTGCTCGCGGTACTGGAACGGCACCGGGGTGGCGATCAGGCCGAGGCGCATGCTGGCGAGGTAGGCGACGATGTGCTCGTGCGTGGTCGGCAGTTGCAGGCACACCACGTCATCGCGCCGCAGCCCGGCATCGTGCAGGGTGGCGGCGAGGGCATCGACGCGGACGGCGACGTCCCGCCAATTGAGGCGGGCGGGCGCGCCCTCGGTGATCTCGGCGCGGTTGGCGGGGTCGACCAGTGCCAGCCGGTCCGGATGGGCGGCGACGCATTGGGCGAACAGGTCATGCACCCGCAGATCGCCCCACCAGCCCGCCGCGCGATAGCGGGCGATGTCCTCGGGGTTGGCGAGGATCATGAAGCCGTCCGCTGCGGTTCGCCGTCGAGGCGGTTGCCCTCGATCCAGCAGGCGTGGGTGCCGATGTTGAGCCGCTGCGGCAGCACGATGGTGCAGATCGGCCCCTTGGTGATGTCGGCGGCGTCGAAGATCAGGCACTCGCCGAGATCGGTGTTCATGTTGGCGACGAAGACGACGAGATAGCCGTCATCCTCGGCCTTGCCGCCCAGGCGGCGGGCCACCTGCGGCTCGCTGCCGTGGCGGCCAGGCCCGTATTCGTAGCGCTGCTGCGCACCAGTCAGCAGGTCGTACCGCTTGAGGCCGGACATCAGCCATTGCCCGGGCTCGAACAGCACGTTGTAGCTGTAGCGGTAGGGCCGGCCGACGATGCGGTTGTCGACGACGGGGAACTCCGTCACCTCGTCATCGAGGAAGGCTTCCTTGGTCTCGCCGGTGCGCAGGTTGAAGCGCCAGCGATACATCCGGGTGCGCGTGGTGTGCTTGTCCAGCATCGAGCGCATTTTCTCATAGCGGGTGGCGCCCGAGTTGCGCTGCGGGGGATGCGGGTCAAGCGAAATGCAGCCGTCCTGCACCACTTCATCGCCCTCCTCATAGCAGTTGGAGAGATGCAGGATGTAGCAGGGTGTCGCCTCAAACCAGCGGACATCGCGGTTCTCGCCGTGGCGGGGGATGATGCCGAAGCGCGATGGCACGTCGCGGTGGAAGCGCAGGCGGTGATTGCCGCGGGCGAGCAGCTCGGTATCGAAAAACAGCGGCAGGTCATGCAGGATGGTGTAGTTCGCGGTGATCCCCATGTCGTGCGGCCAGCGCGGGCCGGGCAGCTCGATCGGCGTGTAATGGAGAAGCTTGTTGTCCGGGCTCACCACCCCGTAGCGCATGAAGGGCGCGTGCTCGCCGAAATTGAAGAACATCATCTCGCCGGTGTCGGGATCGACCTTGAAATGCGAGCAGGCACCCTCGGGCTGGATGTCGCGGCCCCAGTCCTGGTCCGGCCCGATGGTCTCCAGTGTGCGCGGGTCGATCCGGTAGGGCTCGCTGCACTGGCTCATGCTCGCCAGCAGCTTGCCGGCATGGGCGATCACGTCGGTGCCGGCATTGTCCTTCATGGCGCCAATGGAGCCCCAGCCGCGGCGGCGGTATTCGCGCGGTGCGGTGAGGCCCGGCCACAGCGCGCGGCCGGCCGCCTGCTCGGCATACCAGCCGGTAGTGCGGATGAAACGGTTGCGGTACTCGGCCTTGCCATCCTCGAAAGCCAGGGCGTGCAGCATGCCGTCGCCGTCGAAGGGGTGGTACATGCCGATCGATTCGTGCACCTGGTTGTGCGAGTTGCGCACGTAGACGCCATGCAGGTCGCGCGGGATATCGCCGATCACCCGCAGCGCGTCGCCGGTGGCGGTGATTTCGTCGGCGATCGGCGCGTAGGGGCCCTGGAGGAAGGGATTGTCGTTCTCCGGGCTGATGGTGAGCTTCACGCGGTTGAAGAGTTCGAGCATCTCAGCCTCCGGCGGCGTAGCGGTGGAACCACGGATCAGCGCGCTCGGCGGCGATGGCGGCGGCATAGTCGTGGCGAATGTTGGCGATAATTGCGGCGGTCGGCTCTATCGCCGTCACCGCGCCGACGCCGTGGCCGGCGGACCAGAGATCCTTCCAGGCCTTGATGTCGGTGTCGCGGTTGGAGAAATCGACCTTGCCTTTGCGCGGCAGATTGTCAGGGTCGAGCCCGGCGCGGACGATGCTGGGGCGCAGCTTGTTGGCAAGCGCGCCGGTGAAGGCGTCGGTCATGATGTTGTCGGGGAAGCCGGCTTCCACCACCATGTTCTTGTAGTCCTGCGGCGCGACGCTTTCGGCGGCGGCGATGAAGCGGGTGCCCATATAGGCGAGATCGGCGCCCATCACCTGCGCCGCCCGCAGCGCCCGCCCGTCGGACATCGCGCCGGCGAGCACCGCGGGTCCGTCCCAGAAGCGGCGCACCTCGGCCATGATCGCCGGCGCCGCCATCTGCCCGGTATGGCCCCCGGCGCCGGCGGAGAGCAGCACCAGCCCATCCGCCCCGGCATCGAGCGCCTTCTTGGCGAGGTCGGGCGTGTTGACGTCCGCGAATACCTTGCCGCCATAGCCATGCACCACCTCGCCGGCCGGGCGGGGCGAGCCGAGCGCGGTGATGACCAGCGGCGGCTGGTGTTTTGCGCAAAGATCGAGGTCGGCACCAAGGCGAGGGTTGGTCCGGTGCGTCATCAGGTTGAGTGCCCAGGGCGCGGGCGGGCGGCCATCCGGGCGCGCGGGGGCGAGCCGTGCGGTGAGATCGGCGAGCCAGGTATCCAGGATCTCGGGGGTGCGCGCATTGCCGGCGGGGATCGAACCGATGGCGCCGTTGCGGCAGGCGGCGGCGACCATGTCGATCGAGCTGACAAGGAACATCGGCGCCACGATGAGCGGCACATCCATGCTCCCGAGCCAGGCCGCCGGCAGCCCCGCCATGTGTTTCCCCCTCATTCTCGGTTCATTAACTGAACTCAGGCTCAGTATCGGCAATCCAATTCGCAAGTCAATCGCGGCCGGTCACGACAAGCGCACGCTGCGCCGGTCGAGCACGGCATGGCAATGGCTGCAACACAGTTTAGGGGTGAACGTTGCACCGCAGTCGCGGTGGACCAGCACCATCGGCGCCCCCGCCGGTCCGGCCAGCCAGCGATCGCCCCAGCGGATCATCTGCAGCACGATAGGGAACAGATCGATACCCTTGCGGGTGAGCTTGTATTCGAAGCGGCCAGGCCCGGTGGCACGATGTCGGATGAAGCCGAGGTCGGCGAGTTCGGCGAGACGCGCGGTGAGCAGCGCCGGCGAAATACCGAGTGCGGCGCGGAACTGGCTGAAGCGGCGCTCGCCCTGGAACATCCGCCCGATCACCATCGCCATCCAGCGATCGCCATGCACGCGGGCGATTTCGGTGGGAAAGGCGTTGAGCGCGTTGTCGCGGAGCGCGGCGGTGGCGCGGCGATGGGCGCGCGGCGGCGGCGCCGGGTCCATCCCCGCGCCCGGGCCGGGGAGATGGGTGGAGGTAAAGGCGTTCAGCCCCTCGCCGCAGGCGGAACAGCCGAGCTGCGGGCGGATCACCTTGCCGCAGCCGAGATGGGTCAGGCGTAGGCGCATCTGCGTCGGGTCGACGTTCCATACCGTCTCCCAATCCCAGATCGCCAGCAGCACGCGCCAGAGATCAAGCCCCATCTCGGTGAGGCGGTATTCGTGCCGCACCGGGGCCATACCGTATGGGGCGCGCACGAGAACGCCGGCCTCGGTCAACCGGTCGAGCCGATTGGCCAGCACGGCGCGCGGGATGCCGAGTGCCGCCTGCCAGTCCGAGAAGCGGCGGGTACCGCGGAAGGCGTTGCGCAGGATGCGCAGCACCCAGCCATCGCCGATCACCCCCAGCGTGCGCTCCGCTGAACCCGCCGGGGTGAGCCGGGACGGCGCGGCCTCAGGCAGCGGCGAGCGCCTCGCCGCCGGCCCAGTAGGCGTGGGCGCCGAGCGGGATATGCGAGGGCAGCACGATGCGGGCGATCGGGCCCTTCGTGATGTCCTTCGCATCGAAGATCGCGCATTCGCCGCGGTCGGTGTTGAGGTTGGTGAGGAAGGAGATCAGGTAGCCGTCATCCTCTCCCGTGGAACCCACCCGCGGCGCAAACGGCGCCTCGCTGACGTAGACCCCTTCCGGCGCCCGCCAGGACTGGATGTTGCCGGTATCGAGATCGTATTTCTTCAACCCGTCGAGCAGCCAGATGCCCGGGACCATGGTGGCGTTGTAGCTGTAGCGGTAGGCGCGCCCGTTATGGCGGCCATTGACCATGGGGAACTCGCTCACCTCGTCATCGAGGTCGTATTCCCGGGTCTGCCCGGTCACCATGTTGAAGCGCCAGCGATGCATGCGCACCTCCTGGCGATACATGTCGAGCATGGCATGCATGCGCGCGAAACCTTCGCGGGGGAGTGCGGAGAGATCGGGGATCGGGTTGTACTGGATGCAGCCATCCATCACCACCTCGTCGCCATCCTCGAAGCAGTTGGAGAGGTGCAGCAGGTAGCAGGGCGTCGCCTCGAACCACTTCACCTGCTCCGTGGTGCCGAAGCGCGGGATAATGCCGAAGCGGCTGGGCAGGTCGCGGTAGAAGCGCAGCCGATGGCCGCCACGGGCGAGCATCTCGGGGTCGAAGAACATCGGCAGGTCATGCAGGATGGAGTAGTTCTGCGTCATCCCGAGGTCATGCGGCCAGCGCGCGCCGGGGAGTTCGATCGGCGTGTAGTGCTTCAACTGGTTGTCCGCGCCGATCACGCCGTAGTTCATGAACGGCGCGTGCTCGCCGAAGTTGAAGAATGTCATCTCGCCGGTGAACTCGTCGACCTTGAAATGCGAGCAGATCCCGTTGACGCCGAGATCGCGAGACCAGGAAGGGTCGGGCCCCAGCGTCTCCAGCGTCTCGGCGTCCAGCCGGTAAGGCTCGCTGCACTGGCTCATCGCGGCGATGATCTTGCCGGCATGGATGCTGACATCGGTGCCCGCATTGTCCTTCATGGCGCCGATCGAGCCCCAGCCGCGGCGGGTGGCTTTGCGCGGCTCAATAATGCCGGGCCACAGTGACTTGCCGGCCGCCTGCTCGGCCAGGAAGCCAGTGGTGCGGATGAAGCGGTTGCGATAGGTGGCGCGCCCATCTTTGAAGCGCATGGCGTGCAGCATGCCATCGCCGTCATAGGGGTGATACATGCCGATCGGCTCGTGCACCTGGTTGTGCCCGTTACGCACGTAGAGCCCGTCGAGGTCTTGCGGGATGTCACCGATCACCTGCAGGCTCGTGCTGTCGGCGTCGTATTCCTCGAAAATCGGCCGCCAGGCGCCGGTGAGGTAGGGGTGGTCGGTCGGGTGCAGGGTCGGCGTGACTTTGTTGACGATGGTGATCATGGGGCGTCTCCTGTCAGGCCGCGCAACGGCGGGCGAGGAAATCGAGCAGCAAAGCGTTGAAGCGGTCGGGCATTTCGGCCCAGGCGAAATGTCCGGCCTCGTCAAGGCAGACGTATTCCGCGCCGGCGATCTTGGCGGCCATCTTCTCCATCACCGCCGGGGGGGCGGCCAGCAAATCCTGCCCGCCGGCGATGGCGAGCACGGGGACGGTGATGCGCGGCAGCACGGCGCGGGCGTCGAACTGGGTCAACGCCAGCACCGCGGCGCGGAAGGTCTCGGGCCGCATGGTGGCGACGACGCCGATGACACGCTCGACATCCGGCCCGGCGGCACCCTTGGCCATCATGCGGCGGAGCATGGCGGGGGCGAAATCGGGGATGCTGCGGCCGGCATCGAGCGGTGCGACCCGCTCGGCGACGAACTGCTTCTGCCAGTCGCCATCGCTGCGGCCGAAGGCGGCGGAGGTGGCGGAGAGCACCAGGCCGTGGACGAGATCGGGCGCATAATCATAGGCGCGCTGGGCGATCATGCCGCCCATGGAGTGGCCAAGCACAATGTTGCGCGGCCCCCCGGCGGCGCGCAGCAGGGCGACGGCGGCCTCGGCGGCGATTTCGATGCTGAACGGGTCGGGCAGCGGGCTCAGCCCGTAGCCCGGGCAATCCCAGGCCAGCACGCGGTAGCCGGCATCGGCGAGGGCGGCCATTTGCGGACGCCAGTATTCCTTCGCCCCGAAGGCGCCGTGCAACAGCACGACGGTGGTCTCTCCCGCGCCGGTGACGCTGTGATCCGGTATGCGCATGCGCTTCCCCCTGGCTGTCGCGCGTCGTTCGAATTCATTTATTGAACCATTATCATCGATCGACGGGGCGGACTCAAGGGGGCGTCACCGGCCCGAGTGATGGCCTCCGCATTGACGCCATGCCGCCGGGCATGATCCACCACACGGCCGCCGTGCTATCGTCGCGCGGCGCATCGCCGTAGGAGAAAGCTCGTTCATGACGACCCTCAGCTACCCTGATGATCTGCCTCTGCTGGCCGGCACGGTGCTGGATCGCCTCGGCGCCGCGTTCGAGCGTGCGGTCGCGCGGGCGGCGGCGATGTGCGCGCCGGCGGGCAAGCTGGATCCTGCCCTGCTCGATCGCCATCAGTGGATCTGCTACGAGCTGGCCCTCGCCAATGCCGATCTCTACGCCACCCGCACCCTGCTGGGCCTCGGCGGCAATATCTCGCCGCTCGATGCCGGGCTCGGCCTGGCCTTTGCCGCGCAGACGGCGCCGGCGCTGCTGGAGCGGCTGAGTGGCGTGTTCGCCGCAGCGGGGCTCGATAGCGCCGAGCTCGATGAGATCGCCACCGGCCCCGCGCTACGCCGCCTGCGCCGCGATGCCGGCGGGCCCGAGGTGCTGGCGGCACTCGGCGCCGAGTTGGCCGAGACCGGGCAGGAAATCGCCGATGTGCGGGTGGACGAGGCGACGGCCCAGGCGCGAGACAGTTTTCGCCGTTTTGCGGCCGAGGTGGTGGCACCGCTGGCGGAGCAGATCCATCGCGAAGACCTCACGGTGCCCGAGAGCCTGCTGCAACCCTTGCGCGAAATGGGCGTCTTCGGCCTCTCCATCCCCGAGGAATATGGCGGACTGGCGCCGGCCGGTGGCGATAACACGCCGATGATGATCGCGGTGACCGAGGCGTTGTCCGAGGCCTCGCTGGCCGCCGCCGGCTCGCTGATCACGCGCCCGGAAATCCTCGCCCGGGCTTTGCTGGCTGGTGGCACCGAGGCGCAGAAGGCGCATTGGCTGCCCAAGCTGGCGGCCGGGGAGCCGCTCTGCGCGATCGCCATCACCGAGCCGGATGCCGGGTCCGACGTCGCCAGCCTCAAGCTGCGCGGCACCAAGACCGAGGGTGGGTGGCTGCTCGATGGCGCCAAGACCTGGTGCACCTTCGCGGGCAAGGCGGGGGTGCTGATGGTGGTGACCCGCACCAACCCCGACCGCTCGCTCGGCCATCGCGGCCTCAGCTTGCTGCTGGTGGAGAAGCCCTCCTATGAGGGGCATGATTTCGCCTTCCGCCAGGAGGGCGGCGGCAGCCTCGCCGGGCGGGCGATCCCGACGCTCGGTTATCGCGGCATGCACTCCTTCGATCTCGCGTTCGAGCAATTCTTCGTGCCGGATGATAGCGTCATCGGCGAGGAGGGCGGGCTCGGCAAGGGTTTCTACCTCACCATGGCCGGCATGGTCGGCGGGCGCATCCAGACCTCCGGGCGGGCGCTCGGGGTGATGAAGGCGGCGCTCTCGGCCGCCATCCGCTATTCGCGCGATCGCAAAGTGTTCGATGCGCCGCTGATCGATTTCCCGCTCACCCGCATCAAGCTCGCCACCATGGCCGCCCGCTTCGCCGCCTGCCGGCACCTCGCCTATGCGGTGGCGCGTGAGTTGGACCAAGGGCGCGGTCGGATGGAGGCGAGCCTGGTGAAGCTGCTCGCTTGCCGGTCCGCCGAGCTGGTCACCCGCGAGGCGCTGCAGATCCATGGCGGCATGGGCTATGCCGAGGAAAGCCCGGTCAGCCGCTATTTCGTCGATGCGCGCGTGCTCTCGATCTTCGAGGGGGCGGAGGAGACGCTGGCGTTGAAAGTGGTTGCGAAATCCCTGCTGGAAGAGGCGCTCAAGTCATGAATCTCGGCCTGCTTGACCTGCGTGTGGTGGAATCCAGCGCCTTCATCGCCGCCCCGCTTGCCGGGCTGACGCTGGCGCAGTTTGGCGCCGACGTGATCCACATCGATAATATCGGCGGTGGCATCGATTACGGGCGCCTGCCGTTGATGCCGTCCGGCCGTTCGCTCTATTGGACCAGTCTCAACAAGGCCAAGCGCTCGATCGCGATCGACCTGCGCCGGCCGGAGGGGCGCGAGCTGGTGCAGGCGCTGGTGACGGCGCCGGGCGAGAATGGCGGCATTCTGCTCACCAATATCGTCTCCAAATGGCTCGACCACGCCGCGCTGGCCAAGACGCGGCCGGACCTCATCACCTGCATGATCGAGGGCAACCAGGACGGCACCACCGCGGTCGACTACACGGTGAACGCCGCCACCGGCTATCCGGCGATGACCGGGCCGGGCTCGATCGATGCGCCGGTGAACCATGTGCTGCCGGCCTGGGATATCGCCTGCGCCTTCCAGGCGGCACTCGCCATTTCCGCGGCCGCCGATCGCCGCCGCCGCACCGGGGCGGGCGCCGAGTTGCGGCTCGCGCTGTCCGACGTCGCCTTCACCATGCTCTCGCATCTCGGGCTGGCCACCGAGGCGCAGTTGTTGGGCGAGGCGCGGCCATCGCTCGGCAATCACATCTACGGCGCCTTCGGGCGGGATTTCGCCACCGCCGACGGCAAGCGGATCATGGTCGCCGGGATATCCGCCGCGCAATGGACGACGCTGGTGAAGTCCTGCGGGATCGAGGCGGAGATTGCCGCGCTGGAAGCCCGGCTTGGCAAGCGTTTCGCCGATGAGTCCGACCGGTTCGACGCCCGCGATGCCATCGCCGAGCTGGTCGCCGCCTGGTGTGCGGCGCGGACACTGGCGGAGATCCAGCCGCTGTTCGATGCCAACCGGGTCTGCTGGGGGCCGTACCGCACCACGCCGGATTTGATGGCCAACGACCCGCGCGTTGGGCCGGCCAATCCGGTGTGGGAGACGCTCGACCCCGCCGGGATCGGCCCGCATCGTGCCGCGGGCACGCCGCTGCGCGC
Source organism: uncultured Rhodospirillales bacterium (assembly GCA_903928045.1). The sequence continues at coordinate 431 of CAIYPH010000041.1, read as the reverse complement.
CACCGGCGAGGCGCGCGGCGCGATGAGCCCGGCGCCGCTGCTGGGGCAGCACACCGACGACATCCTGCTCGGCGTGCTCGGCCTCGGCTCGGCCGCCATCGGCAAGCTGCATGACAGCGGCGTGGTCGCCGGGCCCGACAGGGACCCGACCTCAGCTTCATGAGAGCGAAACCGCGTGGCAGCGGAGTATGTTTTGATATCGTAACAAATACGACGCGCGTTTCCCGGACGCTCCCAGGTGGATTTTTTCGGTCGGGGAGCGGGCGCGGCGTGCGGGGACGGGCACGGCGGGATGACGCGCGGTGGGGTTGGCCATGGCGTGGCCGGGCGCCGGGCGCGTGCGGGGCGTGACTGTGGCGTGGCGGGCCCGCGATGCGTGAGGCGCGGCGGGCCCGCGACGCGTGAGGCGCGGCGGCCCGCGACGCGTGAGG
>CAIYPH010000040.1 GCA_903928045.1 uncultured Rhodospirillales bacterium | reverse complement strand
TGTCGCGCAGGCGGCAGATCTCGAACAGTTTCCGGGTCCGCGCCTCGATGCCCTTGGCGGCATCGATCACCATCACCGCCGCATCCACCGCGGTCAGCGTGCGATACGTGTCCTCCGAGAAGTCCTCATGGCCCGGCGTGTCGAGCAGGTTGAACACGCAGCCCTTGTATTCGAATGTCATCACCGAGGTGACGACCGAGATGCCGCGATCGCGCTCGATCGCCATCCAGTCCGAACGCGTCCGTCGCCGCTCGCCCTTGGCGCGCACGTTGCCGGCCAGCTGAATCGCGCCGCCGGCCCGCAGCAGATGCTCGGTCAGCGTCGTCTTGCCGGCGTCGGGGTGGGAGATGATGGCAAAGGTACGCCGCCGGGCGATCTCGCCGGCGGCGTCCAAAACAAGGGTCTGGCTCATGGGGTGGCTTATACACCCCAATCCGCGAGGCTTCTACTTCTTCACCACCCAGCGCATCGGGAAGGAGTTATCGGCCGGCTGGGTGACGGTGACATTGTCGCGCGCCGCCCAGGTGATGCCTTGCTGATGCAGCGGGATGAATGGAAGATCCGCCTGCAGGATCTTGGTCACCTCGTCGATCATCCCCTGGCGCTTCCTGGCATCCAGCTCCTGGGCGATCATCGCTTCGAGCTGATCCACCCGCGCATTGGCGTAGCCCGGCACATTGCCAACGCCCACTTTCGCGGCGCGCGAGGCGATATGGTCCCGGATCACGTTGTCCGCGTCATAGGTGGAGGGCGTCCAGCCCAGCATGTAGAAGCTGGTCTTGTAGTCGGGGTAGGCGATGTCGGCGAAGAACTTCACCTTGGTGCGGGCGAACACGTTCACCTTCATGCCGATACGGGCATACATGGCCGACAGCGCGACGCAGATCTGCTCGTCGGCGATGTAGCGGTCATTCGAGCAGTCGAGCGTGACTTCGAAGCCGTTGGGGTAGCCCGCCTCCGCCAGCAGCGCCTTGGCCTTGGCGACGTCCACCTTCGGCCGCTTGTCGAGCTCGGCGTTGTAGCCGCTCACGCCCGGGCCCCACATCATCCAGGTCGAACGCCCCTGGCCACGCATGACGCGGCTGACGATGGCGTCCTCGTCGATCGCTAGCGCCATCGCCTGGCGCACGCGGAGGTCCTTGAAGGGGTTCTTGCCCTTCACGTTGGAATACAGCAGCTCGTCGCGCGCCACGTCCATGCCGAGATAGATGGTGCGCAGCTCCGGGCCCTGGATGATCTTGATGCCCGCCGCCGCCTTGATGCGGTCGATATCCTGCGGCGGCACCGAGTAGATCATGTCCATCTCGCCCGACAGCAGGGCGGCGACACGGGTGGCGGCCGAGGAGATCACCGTGAACTCGACGCGATCGAGATTATGCTCCGGCTTGTCCCACCAGCCCGGGTTCTTCTCCAGCACGCTCTTGCGGTCCGGCTCGCGGCTGGCGAGCTTGAAGGCGCCGGTGCCCATGGCGTTGCGCAGCGCGTAGTTCTCGCCCTGGCCGATGATCACGGGGGTGGCGGAGTTATTAGCCTCCATCCAGTGCTTCGGCAGGATCGGCCAGTTGGTGAACCAGGCCGGCAGGATCGGGTCGGTCGCCTTGGTCTCGAACTCCACTGTGAGGTCGTCGATCTTGCGGACCTCCTTGACCGAGCCGACATTCCCGGAGGTCTGCGAGGTTTTCGACGTGATGCGCTGGTAGGAAAACAGCACGTCATCGGCGGTGAAGGCGTGGCCATCCTGCCACTTCACGTTGGGGCGCAGGTGAAAGCGCCAGGTGGTCGGTGCGGTCTGCTCGTAGCTGGCAGCCAGCGCCGGCTCGATGCCCAGCGTCTTGGTACGGCGCACCAGCGGCTCGTAGATATTGCCGAGGAAGGAGTTCTGTACCGTCTCGTCCAGCGTGTTGGGGTCCATGGCGCGGACGTCGCCGTCATTGGCCCATTTGAACACCACCTCGGCGGAGGCCGGTTGGACCAGGGCGGGGGCGGCGAGGCACGTGGCGAGCAGCAGGCCCGCCAGCAGTTTCTTATAGTTCATTGTTTCCTCCCGAAAATTGGTTGGCCGGCGTCAGGCGAGGGCAGCGGCGGGCAGCATGTCACCGACATGGATGCCGTTCCAGTTCTTGATCGTCGGGCGCGCCAGCTTGGCCAGCGCATCGGCCGCCTCGCCGGTCGGTCGCAGGAAGCGCTGCACCAGCGCGGCCCCCGCCACGCCGGCCGCACGGCCCGCCCCGTCATCGCACTTCACCGCGATGCCGTAGCCGAGCTCGGGGATCGAGGCGCAGAACACGCCCTCGGCACCGCCCTTGCAGAACACGCGGGCGCCGAGTGCCGTCATCAGCTGGGTATCGAGCCGCCCGGTGCCGGCGACGAAGAACGGATTGGCCGCCACTGCCGCGCGGATTTTCGCCGCCGCCGCCGCACGATCGGGCGCCATGCCATTGCCGGTGCCGTAGCGGGCGAAACCGGTGGAGAGCCCGCGCAGCGGGATGGCGAAAGTCGGGATGGAGCAGCCATCGGTGCCGCGATTGGAGGAATCGAGCACGGTGCCCGTCATCTCCGACAGCGCGGCCGTGACCATGCGCATCGTCGGGTGATCCGGCGAGATATAGCCCTTGGGGTCATGCCCCTGGTCGCAGGCGAGGCAGACGAAGCCCGAATGCTTGCCCGAGCAGTTATTATGCAGCGCGCTCGGCGTGCCCCCCGCGGCGGCCAGCCGGCGGGCCGCGGCGTCGGAGGGCCAGTGGCTGCCGCATTCGAGGCAGGACACATCCCGCCCGGCTTTGGCCAGCATCGAGGCGGCGGTAGCGACGTGGTCCTCCTCGCCATTATGCGAGGAGCAGGCGAGCGCGATCTCAGCATCCGTCAGCCCCAGCCGCGCCGCCGCCCCGGTCTCCACCAGCGGCAACGCCTGCATGGATTTCACAGCCGAGCGCGGGAAAATCGCGCTATCGATATCGCCGACAGAAAACACAATTGCGCCCGAGGCGTCACAAATGGCGGCGGCCCCGCGATGCGCGGACTCGACGCGCCCGCCGCGGGTGATTTCAACGAGAACAGGATCCATCGGTTTCCTCGGTTTACTGGTTCGGCTGGCTTCTACAGGCGGAGCGGGAGGGAGGCCAGGGCCTCACGCCGCGGCATCCGCCGTCAGCGCGTCGAGCGATGCGTCAAACCGGGCGATGATCTCGCCCACCACCGCGTCGGACATCGCGGTCGAGGTCGCCAGCGCCGCCTTGGGGGTGGGGAACAGGCCGTTGATCAGCATCGCCGTGTGGTGTCGCTTCATCATCGCGAGGTCCGGCCGGCTGGCGCTCATCACCACCCCCGGGCCAGGATCGTAGAAATACCAGCCGACCAGCGAACCGATCCGCCGAGTCCAGATCGGCAGGCCGATGGCGGCCGCCTTTGCCTTGATCGCCGCCTCGATGCGGGAGGCCCAGGCGCCGATCTGGTCGATTTTGGCCTGGGTGAGGTGCGCCACCGAGATATTGCCGGCGACCATGGAGAGCGGGTTGCCGCTGAAGGTGCCGGAGGCCAGCACGTGGCCGGAGACGGGGTTGGTGAGGTCCATCAAATGGGCCTTGCCGCCGACCCCGCCGATCGGGAAGCCGCCGCCGATGATCTTGCCCATCATGGTGAGATCGGGGTCGATCCCGAGCGTCGCCTGGTGGCCGCCCTCGGAGAGGCGCAGCGATATCACCTCGTCCAGCACGAAAATCGCGCCCACCTCATGCGCCGCCTGCTTCACCGCGTCGAAGAAGGATTTCGGCGCCTGGGCGAAGCCGCCCGAGCCCATGATGCCCTCGACGAACACGCCGGCCAGCTCCTTGCCGTGCTGCCGGATGGCGGCGACGAAGGCCTCGGTGTCGCCATAGGGGGCGACGTAGTGACTTGGCCCGGGGAGGCCCTTGGAGCCGAGCGAGGGGTCGAACATCGAGCCGTGATAGCCGCCGGCGGCCATCAGGAACTTGTAGCGCCCAGTGGCGCCGCGGCAGATGTTGAGCGCGAGGTTGAACGCCTCGGTGCCGGAGTTGTTGAACAGCACCTTGTCGATCGAGGGCACGCGGCGGACGATCTGCTCGGCCAATTCCACCTGCGGCTGGTTATTGGCCGACCACACCGAGCCGCGCGCGAGTTGGGCCGATACCGCTTCGGTGATCGGCTTATAGGCATAGCCGTGGATCATCGAGAAGAAGTTGGAGCCGAGATCGATATAGCGGTTGCCGTCGATATCAATGAGTTCCGGCCCCTCGGCGCGATCCACCGTCACCGGATAGGGCGAGTAGAAGGAAATCCCTCGGGACGACGTGATCGGCAGCGCTGCCTGGCCGCGCACCTCGAAGGCGGCGGATTTCGGGGTGAGGCGGCGATATTCGGCCTCCAGCGAACGGGTATTGGCGCGGTCCATGGCGGGGCTCCTCTTGCTGGGTCCGCAGACTGCCGGGGATTGGCGGTGAAGAAAAGCGCTCTGGCATCCCGCGGGGCGGCCCCGTATCCTCGCCCGGCCGGAAAGCGAGGGCTTTATGGGGCTGGCGATCACCGATCTTCCGACCATACTTGACGTGCTGCACGTCAGCGGTGCGCCGAACTTCGTTGTGTTGCGGTACCGGGACTATATCCGTTTCGCTGCCTTGGCGGGGACCGATCATGCGCCGGAGGTGGTTTCGGTGCTCGATGCCGGGGGTGAGCATGAATTCGTCATCGTGGCGTTCGATGCCTACTGGCGCGGGTTGATCAGCCTGGACATCGTTGGCCACATCGATGAGGCGAGCTACCTGGCGTGGAACCCGGATGTTGCCACGGCGGTCGAGCGTGGTGAGGTGACCAGCGGCAACGACCATTATCTGTTCCAGGGCTATCTCGAACGCCGCAGGGCGACGCTGCCGGCGACGATACGGGCGGCCCCGGTCGATCTGGTGGCGATGGGCCGGCCGGATGTGGCGAGCGCCAGGCTGCATTTCTCTGGCGCCGGCGGCCGGCGGGGGGCGCGATGAACGATATCGTGGCCATTGGCGACCACGCCTCCCCGCGCCGGGACGTGCTGAGCGTGTTGTGGGCGATCACCAAGGTATGCAGTTTTCACTGCTCCTATTGCGTCTACTACAAGCCATTGCGGGGATCGGAGTTCAGCTCCCGCGCGGAACTGCTGCGGGCGGCGCAGACGCTGATGCGGCTGGGGCGGCCTGGCTACCAGATCACGCTCTACGGCGGCGAGCCGACGCTGCATCCGCACTTCGAGGATCTGCTGGCCTATTTCATGACGGTGAAGGCGCCGCTGGAGCTGCGGATGTTCACCAATGGCGCGCAGCCCGCGCCATTCTGGGAGCGAGTGGTGCGAATCACCACCGGGTTCCACTTCCTGGTGATCTTCTCGCTCCACCTCGAGTTCGTGAACTTTGCCAAGTTCAAGCGGGCGGTGGAGATCACCGCCGGTGGGGGCATGTCGATCGCGGTGAATTTCATGTTCACCGCCAGCCATCGCGACAAGGCTCGGGCCGCGATTGCGGAATTATATGAATTGCGCCAACGCATGCCGTTCTTCTTCGGCCTCAATTTCCCCTACACGGTGAGCGGCGAGATGGGTACGGATTGCACGGAGGAGGACCTCGCCTGGGTGGAAGAGACCCGCCGCGCCTTCGATGCGATGCCCATGCCGGGCCATCTGCGCGACCCCGTCATCACCCGGATCGTCAGCGGCATCGCGCGTGAGCGTGACGGGGTGCGCCAGGAACTGGACCCCGAGGAATCCCTGCGTTTGCTCAGCGAGATGCATACGCCGGTTTATCAGGGGTATCACTGCTGCAGCGGAGCGAATGTGATGTTCGTCGAGGAGGATGGCGCTGCACGGGGTGGGGTGTGCGACGTCTCCCGCTTCCTGGGCAATCTGTTCACCGACAGTGAAATCGCCATCGTGCAGAACATGGGTGTGGTGCGTTGCACCGCCGCAGCGTGCAGTTCGATCGAGAACATCCCGCTGCCGAAATTCCGCGACGAGTCGGAGGCGAATACCTGTATGTCCGAATTCCGTGAACGCGCGAGGGACGCACTCTATCGCACCGAGGCGGCGCGATTGGGGGTCGATGGGCCGGGGGTGGTTTTCGCTCAGGCAGACCGGCAGGGGAGTGCGTCAGCGACGTAAGGAAGGGCCTGTCCAGGGAAAGCCAGTGCGTCCTTTCCTGTTCACAGATCCATCCTATGCCGCGGCGCATGCCAATCCGCCGCCGCCGCCCGGGCGCGGGCGATGTCCTCCTCCAGCAGCAACCGCTCGGCGGCCAGCGCGCGGGCGGCGTGGGCGATGGCGTCCTGGTAGGCTTCGGGTGTGGGGTAGCGGGACTCCACGGAGGGGCGGGGATCGCGGGTGGCCGCGCGCTCGGCTTCGGTGGCGGGGAGGGGGATGGTGCTGCCGGTGAACTCGTGCATCGCGCCGTGGCCCTGGAAGGGCGCGCGGAGGTTCCAGCCGCAATAGGTGGCGAGCGGGGCCTGCACCATCGGCGCGCGGATGCCGGCGACCTCGTTGCCGTCCGCGTCCACCGCGGGGACCAGGATGGCGTAGGGCTTATCGGTCAACACCTCCGGCGGCTGGCGGTCGAGGATGCCCTGGGCGGCGCGGGGGCCGTAATCGAGGAGGTGATGGTCGGAGGGGCCGTGCGGGATGGCATGGCCGGGGATGGCGGGGAACTGGCCGCGCCAGATCACGTAGGGCACCAGCGTGTGGTTCGCCACCATGGGGATGTGGCTCGGAGGGGGCGGGGTGCCGTCGGTGGCCCAGGCGTCCAGCGCGTCCAGCGTGGCGCGGAACAGGGCGGAGGTGGCGACCACGTTTTCCAGGTTCTGGCAGATGCCATAGCCGGGCGCGCCCATGGTCGGCGAGGCCGCGTGCTGCGAGCCGGACCAGAGATGGATGCGCACCGTCTCGGGGATCGGCAGGTCATTCCCCCGTGTATCGGTGTGCACCAGCGAGCCGCGGCGCTGCCAGTATTCGGTGGCGGTCTGGGTGTGGATCACCAGCGGGTCGGTGGCCGGGCGCTTCAGGATGGCGTCGGTATGGCCGGTGGTGTGGTCGATGGAGGGGGCGTAGGCGAAAGGGAAGACGTCGGCGAACTCGTAGTGGTCCTCGTGCTGCTGCCTGGCGGCCACCGTGAGATTGGCGAAGCGGGTGGTGTTGAGTCGTCCGGCCCCGGCGACGTGGGGCAGCAGCCCGTCGAAAACGCGCCGTCCGGCGGTGTCGGCATTGAAGCCATGGTAGATGAAGTCGCGGATCGCCCGCCCGGTCTGCGAGCGGCCCCAGCCATAGGCGCGCTCGATCGGGCCGATGAGATCACCGGCGTCATGCCGGAGGTGGGAGACCAGGTCGCGCACCGCGGCATGGGCGAGGCCGAGCACCAACGGCGCGGTGCCGGTGTAGATCAGTTCGTAGATCCAGCCGGTGGCGAAGCCGGCATGGACATGGATGTTCTCGCGCGACGGCACCGTGCCGCGGTCGGCCCCCTGGAGATCGAGCCCGGCGCCGCCCTCGACACGGGAGAAGCTCCACTGGTCCTGCGGGACGATTTCGCGCGGCGCGTCGGCGTAGCGGCGGCGGGTGAGGGTGGCCGCGGTGCCGGGCACCACGGGATGGCTGCGTGTGGAGGCCCAGCCGGAGAGGGGCAGGATGGAGACGCCGGTGCGGCCGACATATTCGACGCGGACGGTGCCCTCGATCGGTTTGCCGTTCTCATGCGCCACCGGGAGATCGAGCAGCATCCGCCCATCGCCCGCCAGCAGGTCGCCCTGCCAGGCGCCGAACACGATGGTATAGCCGCGCCGCATCAGGAAGCCGTTGCCGGCATGGGCTGATGTGCGCGGGTCGTTGGAGCCTGGCGCGTCGTTGAAGTACTGGATGGCGCGCTTGTTGCCGCGATTGCCCCAGTCGAAAAAGATCCGCCGGTTGCCGCGCGCGGGGTCGGCAGGGCTGAGGATGGTGACGTCTCCGGCGAAATGCACTTGCCCGTCCGGCCCGCGGGGGGCGAGCGCGATGTCGGTGATCGGGGCCTGGCCGGGGTGGTCGGGGTCGACGGCGTAGCGGGCGCGGCCGATCAGCACATCGTAGGGGCCGGTGTCGCCGAAGGGGGCGCCGCCGGCGAAGGGGAAGCGGCTGGTGATGTCGAGCTGCATGGGTGACTCCTGCTTGGGCATATGGTCAGGCCGGCGGCTGCCCTGCGTCAATCGCGGCCCGCGGACTCTCCCCAATCGCCGGGCGGGGCTGGTAGGCTTCCGGTGCGGAATGGGGGTGAGGCGTGGCGGCATTGACGGAGGGGGAGCGGCGCACCCGGCTGATCGGCATCGGGCTGATGACGCTTAGCACCTTCATTTTCGGCTTCAGCAACGTGCTGGCCAAGCACCTCACCACGCGATACCCGATCGGCGAGGCGCTGGTGATCCGCTCCGGCTTTGCGCTGCTGCTGCTGCTGCCCTTCGTGCGCGCGCGGGACATCAAGGCGATCGCGCGGGGCAATCTGGGGCTGCATGCGCTGCGGATGGTGCTGGCGGGCATCGAGATCGCCTGTTTCTACTGGGCGGTGTCGCGGCTGCAACTGGCTGATGTCTCGACGTTCTACCTCTCGGCGCCGGTGATGCTGACAGCGATTTCGGCACTGGTGCTGCGCGAGACGGTGGGGCCGGCGCGCTGGGCGGCGACGCTGCTGGGCTTCGCCGGCGTGGTGGTGGCGCTGCGACCGACCTCGGGGGCGCTGTCGGCGCCGGCGATGATCGGGCTGTTGGGGAGCCTGCTCTACGCGATCTTCCTGGCGGTGACGCGGCGGCTGCGCGGGACGCCGGGGGTGACGATGGTGTTGCTCCAGCTCATCGCGTTGACCATCGCGGGCGCGGTGACGGTGCCGTTCGCGTGGGAAACGCCCGATCTCGGCGGTTTCGCGCTGATGGCGAGCGTGGGGGTGATCGGCATCAGCGGGTATTTCTGCGTCAACCGGGCGCTGCAACTGGCGCCGGCCTCGGTGATCGCACCGTTCCAGTATCTCTCGATCATCTGGAGCGTGGTGCTGGGTTATCTGGTGTTCGGCGATGTCCCGGGAGTGTCGACACTGGCCGGGGCGGCGCTGATTGTCGCTGCGGGCGGGTTCATTTTGTATCTTGAGCGGCGGGATGGTGGGCGAGGGTAGGGACGGGTTTGCGTTTTGTGAGCGCCAAGAACGACATCCCGCCGGGGATCGATGTTTTGCCGGTGCGCGGCTAGATCTCAGTAGATCCCCAACGCGAGCCCGGCGGCCAGGGTTTGTCCAAGCTCCCGGCAGCGCGTCAGATCGGCCGGGGGGATGATTTTGGGCGCGAGGATGGCGGCTTCGGTTTGTGCGGCGGTGCGCACGATCAGGGGCGGCGCAACCTCGCGAAGGCGCCAGCCGGTGGCGATGCGGGCGATCTGGCGGGCGGCGCCTTCGCCATCGCTGCCGGCGCAGATCATGGTGGCGTAGGGGCGGCCGTTGAGGCGGCCGAGGGCGGGATAGTAGCAGCGATCGAAGAAGCCCTTCATCACGCCGGCGAGGGAGGCCAGGTTTTCCGGGGCGGCGAAGATCATGCCATCGGCGGCGAGCAGGTCGGCAGGGCCAGCATCGGCGGCGCGGAGGGTGTGGACGGTGACGGGTTCCTCCCGCGCGCCCTCGGTTGCGGCCGCGGCCATTTGCGTGGTGCCGCCGGTTAGGGAGTGGTGGACGATGAGGAGGGTTTTCGTCATCGCGCGATCATAGGACATACTGCGCTGCAGAATCAGGGGAGGCAGGGCCATGAAGGTCGGCATGTTCGTCAACACGCAGTATCCGGCGGGCGACAACGTCGCGGCGCGGATTCCGGAGATGGTGGAGCAGGTGCGCGTGGCGCGCGATGCCGGCTTCGCCTCGCTGTTCTTCCCGCATCACTACCTCACCGCGCCGCTGCAAATGCTGCAGATCGGGCCGATCATGGCCTACCTGCTGCCGGAGGCGAAGGGGATGATGCTGGGCGGCAATATCCTGCTGCTGCCGCTGCTGAACCCCGTGCATGTCGCCGAGGAGGCCGCGACGATGGACGTGCTGAGCGGGGGGAATTTCGTGCTCGGCGTCGGGCTCGGGTATCGCGAGGGGGAGTTCGAGGCGTTCGGCGCGCAGCTTTCGGAGCGGGCGGGGCGGATGACGGAGGCAATTGGGTTGATCCGCGCGCTGTGGTCGGGCGAGACGGTGAACCATAAGGGGCGGTTCTACAGCACGCATAACCACGCGATCAGCCTGAAGCC
>CAIYPH010000039.1 GCA_903928045.1 uncultured Rhodospirillales bacterium | reverse complement strand
TCCTTTGTCTACGTCATCGTGAACCTGGGTGTGGACCTGCTCTACACCGTGTTCGATCCAAGGATTCGCTACTGATGAGCACCACCACGATGGGGATCACGGCCGCGCCCGACCTGGGCGAAGTGCTGCCGCCGCGCAAGCAGCGGGGCAAGATCGGCATGTTCATCTACCGCCACCCGACGATTTTCGTCGGCGGCCTCCTGCTGTTCATCATCCTATGCATCGGCGTTTTCGCGCCGCTGCTGTTCACCACCGACCCGACGGCGCTGGCGCCGGCACGGCGAACCAGGGCGCCGAATGCGCAGTACTGGTTCGGCACGGATATGCTGGGCCGCGACGTCTATTCCCGCGTGCTCTACGGCACCCGCATCTCGCTGATCGTCGGCTTCTCGGTGGCGGTCGTGGCTTCCGTGGTCGGGATGTTCATCGGCCTCACCTCGGGCTTCATCCGCCAGGTCGATGCCATCGTGATGCGGGTGATGGACGGGTTGCAGTCGATCCCCGGCATTTTGCTGGCGATCGCGCTGATGGCGCTTACCCGCGCCAGCGTGGAAAACGTGATCGTGGCGATCGCCGTCACCCAGGTACCACCGGTCTCGCGGCTGGTGCGCTCGGTGGTGCTCTCGCTGCGTGAGCAGCCCTACGTGGAGGCTGCGGTGGCGGCTGGCACGCGGATGCCGGTGATCATCATCAAGCACATCCTGCCCAACACGCTGGCCCCGGTTTCGGTGCAGGCGACCTTCATCTGCGCGTCGGCGATGCTGACGGAGGCGACGCTCTCCTTCATCGGCGCCGGCACGCCGCCGATCATCCCCTCCTGGGGCAACATCATGGCCGAGGGCCGCGCGCTGTGGCAGGTGAAGCCCTACATCGTGTTCTTCCCGGCGGCCTTCCTGTCGGTGACGGTGCTGGCGGTGAACCTGCTGGGCGATGGGCTGCGCGACGCGCTTGACCCGCGGCTGGCCAAGAGGATCTGACGAAATGGCACTCCTCGAAGTCGAAAACCTGCAAACCCATTTTGGCACCGTCGATGGTGTGGTGCGTGCGGTGGAGGGGCTCTCCTTCCACATCAACGCCGGCGAGACGGTGGCGATCGTGGGCGAATCGGGCTGCGGCAAGTCCGTCACCTCGATGTCCATCCTCCGGCTGATCCAGGAACCCCCGGGCAAGATCGCCGGGCGCATCACCTTCCAGGGCAAGAACCTGCTCGATCTGCCGGATGTCGAGATGCGGAAAATCCGCGGCAAAGACATCTCGATGATCTTCCAGGAGCCGATGACCTCGCTGAACCCGGTGCTCACCGTGGGCCGCCAGATCGGCGAGACGCTGCGGCTCCACGAAGGGCTCTCGGCACAGGATGCCGAGAAGCGGTCCATCGAGATGCTGAACCTCGTTGGCATCCCCGAGGCGGCACGCCGCGTGCGGGAGTATCCGCATCAGCTCTCCGGCGGCATGCGTCAGCGCGTGATGATCGCCATGGCGCTGGCCTGCAACCCGCAGCTCCTGATCGCTGACGAGCCCACCACGGCGCTCGACGTGACCATCCAGGCGCAGATTCTAGACCTGATGCGCGACCTCAAAACCCGCGTCGGCGCCGCCATCATGCTGATCACCCACGATCTCGGCGTGGTCGCCGAAATGGCGGACCGGGTGGTGGTGATGTATGCCGGCCGCAAGGTCGAGGAGGGCACGGCGATCGAGATCTTCGGCAACCCGCAGCACCCCTATACCCGCGGCCTGCTCGGCGCGGTGCCGAAGCTCGGCTCCTCGCTGCATGAGACCGGCCGCTCCAAGCTCACCGAGATCGGCGGCCTGGTGCCAAGCCTGAAGCAGAAAATCGTCGGCTGCGCCTTCGCCGGCCGCTGCGGCAGCGTCACCGATGTGTGCCGGCAGGTTACCCCGGCGGTGGAGGCCAAGCGGCCCGGCCACCTGGTCGCGTGCCATCACGCCGAACGGAGCATGGCGGCATGAACGCGATGAGCAAACCCCTTCTCGAGGTCAACGCACTCAAGAAGCACTTCCCACTCAAGGGTGGGCTGTTCGGCGGCAATCGCGGCTATGTTTACGCTGTCGACGGCGTCAGCTTCTCGATCAACAAGGGCGAGACCCTTTCGCTGGTGGGTGAATCCGGCTGTGGCAAGTCCACCGTAGGGAAGGCGATCCTCCGCCTCTTCCCGGTGACCGACGGCGAGGTGTTCCTCGACGGCGAACGCATCGACAACGCCTCGCCAGGCAAGCTCCGCCCCATGCGCCGGCGCGTGCAGGTGGTGTTCCAGGACCCGTTCTCCTCCCTCAACCCCCGCCAACGCGTGCGCGACATCATCGCCGAGCCGATCGTCAACTTCGAACGCGGGCTCTCCTCCTCGCAGATCGATGACCGCGTCGCCGCCCTGATGGACAAGGTGCGCCTCCCCCGCGACGCCATGCGCCGCTGGCCCCACGAGT
>CAIYPH010000038.1 GCA_903928045.1 uncultured Rhodospirillales bacterium | reverse complement strand
CGGCTGGCGCGTGCTGGGCCGGGTGGACGACATCGCCGACGGCGGCAGCGCCGGCTACCCGCCCGCCACCGGCATCTTCAACGGCCTCCTCGCCATCCGCCGCGGCGCCGACGTCCGCGTCTACGTCAACTCCTGCCCCCATATCGGCGCCCCGCTCGACTGGGTGCCCGGCCGCTTCCTCTCCCTCGACGGCACCCGCATCATCTGCGCCCTGCACGGCGCCGAATTCGAAATCCACTCCGGCCTGTGCACCAGCGGCCCCTGTCAGGGCGACCGGCTGGAGCCCGTCATGATCCAGATCAAAGACGGCATGCTCCTCGTCCCTGAGGATGCCGGCGTGTAGCGCCGATCATTTGAAGACCTTAAGATCAGGAAAGGAAGCTTGTTCTTTTTGTGAACAAAAAGAACCAAAAAACTTTTCACGCCGTTCCATGCCGTTGGCCTACTCCTCGCGGAGGGTTGGGAGCGGTAGGAACCAAAGTGAGAAAAGTTTTTTGCTCCTTTTTTTCAAAAAAGGAGCGCTTCCTTCCTCGCACCCAATCCCCACCAGGGCTTGCATCCCAGGGCCGGTTTGCGCGACACGCTGTACACACCTCGCGTCCAGGATGGAAAGACCGCAAAGCAATGTCTGACACCCTCTTCCCGGTTAAATCCGAGATCGCCGCCGCCGCCCACGTCAACGCCGCCCAACACGCGGCGATGACGGAAGAGGCCGCCCGCAACCCCGACGCCTTCTGGGCCCGCGAAGCCGGCCGGGTGTCCTGGATAAAGGCGCCCACCAAGACCCGCAGCGGCGATTTCACCGGCGACGTGCGCATCAAATGGTTCGAGGACGGCGCGCTCAACGCCTCCGCCAACTGCCTCGACCGCCACCTCGCCACCCGCGCCGACCAGACCGCCATCATCTGGGAAGGCGATGACCCCGGCCAGAGCCGCCACGTCACCTACCGCGAACTGCACGAAGCGGTCTGCCGCATGGCCAACGTGCTGAAATCGCTGGGGGTAAAGAAGGGCGATCGCGTCTGCATCTATTTGCCCATGGTCGTCGAAGCCGCCGTCGCCATGCTCGCCTGCGCCCGCATCGGCGCCGTCCACACCGTCGTCTTCGGCGGCTTCTCGCCCGACAGCATCGCCCAGCGAATTCAGGATGCCGGCGTCGAGGTGGTGATCACCGCCGACGAAGGCCGCCGCGGCGGCCGCAAAGTGCCGCTCAAGGCCAATGTCGATGCCGCCCTCGCCCAATGCCCCTCGGTCAAAAGCGTCCTGGTCGTCACCGTCACCGGCGGCTCCGTCAACATGCAGGCCGGCCGCGACCACGTCGCCGAAACCCTCTGCGCCGCCGCCTCGCCGATCTGCCCGCCCGAGGAAATGAGCGCGGAGGACCCGCTGTTCATCCTCTACACCTCCGGCTCCACCGGCAAGCCGAAGGGCGCGCTGCACACCACCGGCGGCTACATGGTGTGGGCCAGCTACACGCATGAGCTGGTGTTCGACTATCACCAGGGCGACGTCTACTGGTGCACCGCCGATGTCGGCTGGGTCACCGGCCACACCTATATCGTCTACGGCCCGCTCGCCAACGGCGCCACCACGCTGATGTTCGAGGGCATCCCCACCTACCCCGACGCCTCGCGCTTCTGGCAGGTCGTCGACAAACACCAGGTCAACATCTTCTACACCGCCCCCACCGCCATCCGCTCCCTGATGCGCGAAGGCGAGGCGCCGGTGAAGAAAACCTCCCGCGCCAGCCTGCGCGTGCTCGGCTCGGTCGGCGAGCCCATCAACCCCGAGGCCTGGCTGTGGTACCACCGCGTCGTCGGCGACCACCGCTGCCCGATCGTGGATACCAGGTGGCAGACCGAAACCGGCGGCAACCTGATCTCCCCCCTCATCGGCGCCATCGCCCAGAAGCCCGGCTCCGCCACCAAGCCGCTCCCCGGCGTCTTCCCCCTGCTGGTCAACGCCGACGGCCACCAGCTCGATGGCGCCACCGACGGCCTGCTCTGCATCGCCCAGCCCTGGCCCGGCATCATGCGCACCGTCTTCGGTGACCATGAGCGCTTCATCCAGACCTATTTCTCCACCTTCAAGGGCCTCTATTTCACCGGCGACGGCGCGCGGCGCGACGAGGACGGCTATTACTGGATCACCGGCCGCGTCGATGACGTCATCAACGTCTCCGGACACCGCATGGGCACCGCCGAGGTCG
>CAIYPH010000037.1 GCA_903928045.1 uncultured Rhodospirillales bacterium | reverse complement strand
CGCTGGCGCTGGCCGCCGGAGAACTGGTGGGGATAGAGATCGGTATGGACATGGCCGAGGCCGACGAGCTTCAGCAGGTCGCGGACGCGCGCGCTCCGTGCGGCGCGGTCGCGATGGGCGGTGTGGATCATCCCCTCGGCAACGATGTCGCCGATGGTCATGCGGGGATCAAAGGAGGAGTAGGGGTCCTGGAACACAATCTGCGCCTGGCCGCGCAGGCGGCGCAGCGCCGCGGCGTTCATGGTCGCGACATCGGTATCCCGATAGAGCACGCGGCCGGCGGTCGGTGGATGCAAATGCAGGATGAGGCGGCCGAGGGTCGATTTGCCGCTCCCGGTCTCGCCGACCAGGCCGAGGGTTTCGCCGGGGGCGATGGCGAGGCTCACGTCATCGACGGCATGGACGACGCGCCTGGGCGCGCCCCACAGGGGCTGGCCGACGGCGAAGTGTTTCGTCACCCCCTGGACATCCACCAGCGCACCCATCACGCGGCCTTCCAGCAGGCGGCGAGATGCCCGGCGCCGAGATCGACGAGCGGGGGCTGGGCGTCCCGGCAGGCCGTGTCGGCGCGCGGGCAGCGCGGCCAGAAGCGGCAGCCGGGCGGCGGGTTCAGCAGGTTGGGCACCGTGCCGGGGATGGTGGCGAGGCGCTCGCCGCTCGCCACCAGGTCGGGTATCGAGGCCAGCAGGCCGGCGGTATAGGGATGCCTTGGCGATGCAAAAATCGTCTCGACATCCGCCAGTTCGACGATCCGTCCGGCATACATGACGGCGACCCGATCGGCCATTTCGGCGACCACGCCAAGCGCATGAGTGATGAGCAGAACGGCCATCCCGAGCTCGGCGCGGAGTTCGCGGATAAGGTCAAGGATCTGCGCCTGGGTGGTGACATCGAGCGCCGTCGTCGGTTCGTCGGCAATCAGCAGGTCGGGCCGGCACAACAGCGCGATGGCGATCATCACGCGCTGGCGCATGCCGCCGGAAAGTTCGTGCGGGTAGGCCGCCATGCGGCGTTCGGGCTCGGGGATGCGGACCTTGCGCAGCATCTCGACGGAGAGCCGGGCCGCGGCCTCGCGCGACACGTCACGGTGGGCGAGCACGGTCTCGGTCAATTGGCGGCCCACGGTGAACACCGGGTCGAGCGACGTCATCGGCTCCTGGAACACCATGGAGAGCCGGTCGCCGCGCAGCGCGCGCATCGCATCTTCGGTCTTCTCCAGCAGCTCCTCGCCCTTGAGACGGACGGAGCCCTCCGTAATGCGGCCGGGCGGGCTGGGGACGAGGCGCATCACCGCAAGCGCGGTCATCGACTTGCCGCACCCGCTTTCCCCGACGACGGCGAGGGTCTCCCCCGGGTTGATGTCAAAGGACACGCCATCAACCGCGGGGATGACGCCGCGCGCGGTGTCGAGGCGCACATGGAGATCGCGCACAGACAGCACGGGGGGGATGCCGCTCATTGGCGCATCCGTGGGTCAAGCACGTCACGCAAGCCGTCGCCCAGCAGGTTGAAACCGAGCACGAGTGTGGCGATGGCGATGCCTGGAAAGGTTGCCAGCCACCAGGCGCGATAAATCACGTTGCGCCCCTCATTGAGCATGGAACCCCAGGAGGGAGTGGGCGGCTGGGCGCCGAGGCCGAGGAAGGAGAGCGAGGTCTCGATGATGACGGCGACCGCCATGGTGAAAGAGGCAATCACCAGCACGGGCCCGATCATGTTGGGCAGGATATGCCGCACGATGATCCAGCTATTGCTGCGGCCCAACGCATGCGCGGCGATCACGAATTCCCGCTGGCGCAGCGCGATCACCTCGCCACGGACGATGCGCGCGAAGCCGGACCAGGTGACCAGCCCGGTCGCGATCATCGCGCCGGTGAGGCCCGGGCCAAAGACGGTCACGAACATCAGGGCGACGAGGATGAGGGGAAATCCGTAGACCAGGTTGATGAAGTTCGCGAGCAGCAGATCGACGCGCCCGCCATGGAAGCCGGCGAGGCAGCCGACGCTGATGCCGATCACCATCGAGACCGAGGTGACGATGGCGCCCACCTGCAGCGAAACTCGCGCCCCCCAGACCAGGCGGCTGAACACGTCCCGGCCGAAGGCATCCGTGCCGAGCAGATATGAGTCGGTGAGCGGCCGTTCGAGCGAGACCATGAGGTCCTGCTCGGCATAGGGATGCGGCGCGATCCAGGGCGCGAAAATGGCGACGATGGCGAGGATGAGGATGATGGTGAAACCGATCATCGCGGAGCGGCTGGCGCGAAAGCGGCGCAGGAAATCCCGCCAGGGGGAGAAGGCGGTGGTGACCGAGGTGTCGGTCCAGGCGGCGAGGTCGGGCGGTTCCATGCGCGGGCCTACAGCTTGATCCGCCGGTCGGCGACCGCATAGAGCAGGTCGGCGGCGAGGTTGGCGACCAGCACGGCGCAGCCTAGCAGGGTGAGCACGGCCTGCACCACTGGGTAATCCCGCCCGGTGATGCCGTTGACCAGCAGCAGGCCCATGCCGGGCCAGGCGAAAATCGTCTCCACGATCACGGAGCCGCCGACGAGGCTGCCGAGATGCAGGCCGAGCAAGGAGATCACCGGGATGATCGCGTTCTTCAGCGCGTGGACATAGACGACCCTGGTGCGGTGCAACCCTTTCGCATACAGCGCGCGGATGAAATCCTGCCGCAGCACCTCGATGATCGACGAGCGCGTCATCCGCGCGACGATGGCGGTGAATTGCAGGCCGAGGGTGACGGAGGGGAGGACGAGATGCGCCGCCGTGCCGCTCCCGGTCGCCGGCAGCCAGTGCAAATTCACCGCGAAAAACAGGACGAGCAGCAGGCCGAGCCAGAAATTGGGAATGGAAATGCCCAGCAGCGCGAAGGCCATGGCGCCCTGGTCAACCGCGGTGTTCTGCTTCATCGCCGCGAGCACACCGAGCGGGATGGCGATGAGGTAGGCGAGGCCAAGCGCCACGCCCCCGAGCAGAAGGGAATTCGGCAGGGTGGCACCAATGAGCTCGCCGATCGGCTTGCCCGACTTGAGGGAGCGGCCGAGATCCCCCGAGAAAACCCGGCCGAGATAAATCGCGTATTGCGCGGGCACCGACTTGTCGAGCCCCAACTCCTTCCGCGCGGCCTCGCGCTGCTCCATCGAGGCGTAGGGGCCGACGACCAGCTCGGCCGGGTCAATCGGGATCATCCGCATCGCCGCGAAGACGACGAAGGAGATGATGAAGGCCATCGGCAACAGCAGCACGAGGCGGCGCAGCGCGTAACGCAGCATCAGGCTTCCAGCATCCCGTGCTCCCCGCCCGCTTCAGGCCTTGGCCAGCCAAACGTCGTGCATGCGAGGATACAACGTCATCGGATTGGGCTCATAGCCGCGCACCCGCTTGGTGAACACGTAGGTATCGAGCGGATGATAGACCGGGATGATGGTGTTGAGCTCGCCATGCATGATGCGCTGGATGTCCTTCACGTAGCCGTAGCGGGCCGGCAGGGTGGGCGCGGAACGCATCTTGCCGATCAGATCGTCAATGCGGGCATCGCGCAGTCGGGCGCGGTTGGTGGCGGGAATGTTGCCGGAATGGACCCACCAGTCGATGATGGTGTCGGGCCCGTCCCACAAATAGAACCCGGTCAGCACGCCGAAATTGCCGGCCAGCGTGCGCGCGTTGATCGATTCGACATCGAGTTGCACGATCTTGATCTTGATGCCGATGCGCGCCGCCTGCGCCTGCACCACCTGGGCAAGCTGGGTGAGCTCGGAGATCGAGGTCACCAGCATTTCCGGCTCCCACGCCTTGCCTTCGTACTCCACGAAGCCGTCGCCGTCGCTGTCCTTCAGGCCGGCCTCCGCCAGCAGGGCCTTGGCCTTGGCGATGTCATAGGGGAAGAACTTTTCGCAGTCCGGCAGATACATGTCCTTGAACGTCGGCGGCACCACGCTGTAGGCGGCCAACCCCTGACCGAACAGCAGCCGGTCGATGATCGGCTTACGCTGGATCGCGTGGGCCATGGCCTGGCGCACCCGCACATCGTTCCACGGCTTGGCTTCCGTGTTGAAATAGATCGTCCGCGCTGCCGGCATCGGCTTCTGCAGCACGACCAGTCCGGGGTTGGTCTTCAGCCGGTCGACGTCGGCCGGATTGGGCTGCACGATGATGTCCATATCGCCCGCCTCGATGGCCGCCGTGAGCGCGGCGCCGTCGGCGATGTAGCGGTAGACGATCTGGTCGAGCCAAGCGGCGCCCTGGTTCTTCACGATCGGCGGCGCCCAGGCATAGTCGTTGTTGCGCTCGATCACCAGCTTGTCACCGGGCGTCCATTCCTTGAGCTTGAAGGCGCCGGTGCCGTCCTCGATGTTCACGCCATAGGCATCCTTGCCGACGCGCTCGTAGGTTTTCGGATTGTGGATGCTTGAATAGACCGTATACAGAATGAAAGCCAGATTGGCGTCAGGCTGCTTGAGCTTCACCACGGTGGTCAGCTCATCGGTCGTCTCCACGCTGTCGACCGACTGGTAGGACCCTTTGAAGCCGTAGAAGCCCTTGGGGTCGCGCGCCTGCTCGAACCACCATTTGACCGCGGCGGACGTCAGCGGTTCGCCGGAATGAAACTTGATGCCGGGCTTCAACTTGAACGTCCAGACCAGCCCATCGGGCGAGGTGGTCCAGGTCGCGAGATGCGGCACGTAGCTGCCATCGGGCGCGCGGGTCAGCAGCCGGTCATACATGTGCTGCGTCGCGTCGGTCATCCAGGTGGTGTTGAGCTGGTTCATCCGCCGCGGCTCGGCGGCGAGACCGTAGCGCAGCACGCCGCCGCGCACCGGCTGCTCCTGGGCGCCCGCGCCCCGCGGCAGCGCGCTGGCCGCCCCGATGATCGCCGCCGTTGTCAACAAGCCGCGCCGTCCGGTCACCAAGCCAGCCATTCCTGCCTCCTGTTGAAAATCGCAGCCCTGTATTCGATCCCCGTCAGATCCGGTCGTGCGGATGCGGACCCAGCCAGGCCCGCCGCACCACCCCATTCGCATCGAGCACGAAACGCAGTAGCTCGCCGTGCACCTGCCCGCCGGTCATGTGGAACGTATGCTCGCCGGCTGGCGTCAGCATTATGGACTCCCAGGCCGGCCCGTTCGGCACCTCCAGCGTGAGCACCCCACGCTCGAACGTCACCTCGGCATCGCCCAGCACCCAACGGTAGCGCCCGACATAGCGCGCCCACTCCGCCGGGCCGGTCGCAGGCACGGCGCGGCGGGCGCGGATGCGGCGCACGGCCGGCGAGAGCAGATCGAGCGCGCGCGTCGCGATCGTATTGCCGACATTGCCGTCGGAGCCGTTGGTGAACACGGCGACACCAAGCTGATCTTTCAACGACACCAGCGTCTTGCAGGTGAACCCATGCACGCCGCCGCCATGCTCGGTGCGGGTGGTTCCGTCAGCCGCCTTGATGACGCGCCAGCCAATGCCCTGGCCGGTCTGCCAGTCCTCATTCAGCCAGACCGGCCGATGCATCTCCGCCACGCTCGGGGCCGCCAGCGCCACCGGCGCGCTCGCCCATTGCTGGGCCAGGAACTTCGCCATATCGACGACGGAGGCATGCATCGAGCCGCCAAAGCTGATCCCGCCGAGGTCCTGATGCGCCAGCACGGCGGGCGGCCAATCACCGGTCGGGCGGGCATAGCCGGTCGCCAGGCGGTCACGCTGCCCCTCGGCGAAACGCGGCGCCGCGCTCGTCATGCCGATCGGCGCCAGGATGCGGCTGGTCACCCACTCATCCCACGACACGCCGGCGATCCGCGCGAGGGTGAAGCCGAGGAGGGCGATGGCGAGGTTGGAATATTTCCAGCGCACGCCGGGCGGATAAGGCTGTCCGGTCTCCTCGAGCAGCTCCATCAGCCGCTCCACCGGCGGGAAACTCTCGCCCTGGTCCCAATAGGGCGCGGGCGAATCCTTGGTCAGGCCGGAGGTATGGGTGACGAGGTGGCGAAACGTGATCGCCGGCGCGCCGGGATGGCGGTGCGGCACCTTCACATCCGGCACGTACCCCTGCACGGGATCATCGAGGCGCAGCTTGCCGGCATCGCGCAGCTGCATCAGCATCGTCGCGGTGAACAGCTTGGTGATCGAGCCGACGGCGTAGATCGTGTCGGGTTCGGCCCGCTTTCCCACCGCGAGATCGGCGAAGCCGAAGCCCCGCGCCCAGGGGGCACCATCACCCTGCACCACCGCGATCGACACGCCAGGCGCGATGTTGCGGGCCATGTCGCCGCCGATTTCAGCGCTCAGCAGGCCAAGTGCCGCCTGGAATTCCGCCTCGTCCTGTATGCGCGCATCGCCTGCCATGACCGGTCAATCCATCGTCTGGAGGAACAGTGAAGCAATTCAGCTATGCGAATTTATCGGGTGTGGGGCGCTTGTCAAACCCAATCCGAATCGAGTGTGTCGGTGGGCGTTCGCGTCATTGCCTGCAGTTCCCGGTCTCACGCGGAACGCCGCCCCGCATCGCCGCTCACCGCGACGGACTCTCCCACGCCCCCCCAAGCGCGCGGATCAACTGCACACTGGCGGCCATGCGCCGCCCCGCCACGTCCTGCAGGCCGCGGGCGGTATTCTTGGCCGCGGTCTGGGCGGTGATCACGTTGAAATAGCTCACGATCCCCGCACTGTAGTCGGTCAGCGCCACGGCCAGCGAGCGCCGCGCCGCCTGGTCGGCCGCAATTTGGGCGGCGGCTTCCCGCTCCAGGATGCGCAACGTCGCGAGCCCGTCCTCCACCTCCTGGAACCCCGCCAGCACGATCTGGCGGTAATCGGCCACGGTGGCGTCATAGGTCGCGCGGGCGGCGTCGCGCTGGGCGGTGCGCAGCCCGCCGTCCAGCAACGTCGCACTAAGCCCGGTGCCGAGCGACCACACCCGGCCCGGCCAGTCCAGCAGCGTCGCCAGCGATGCGCCACTGAAGCCGCCGGAGGCGCCGAGGGTGATCGCCGGATAGAACGCCGCGGTGGCGACGCCGACCTCGGCGTTGGCGGCAGCCATGCGGCGCTCGGCCGCGGCGATGTCGGGCCGGCGCTGCAGCAGCGTTGAGGGCTGGGCCGGCGGGATGGCAGGCGGTGCGCTATCCAGCGGGATCGGCGGAAGGCTGAGAGCGGAGGGCGGCTGGCCGGTCAGCACGGCGATCGCGTGCTCCAGCAAGGCGCGCTGCACGCCGAGCTCGATGGCCTGCACCTCGGCGGCGCGCAGCTGGGTCTCCGCCAGCAGCACGTCGGCGCGCGAGACCATGCCGGTGGCGAACAGGCTGCGCGTGAGGTCGAGCGAGCGCTGATAATCCGCGATCACCTGGCGCATCAGGGCGGATTGCGCGTCCTGCGTGCGCAGGGCGAAGTAGTCGATGGCGAGATCGGCCTGCAGGCTCAACGTCGCGGCGGCGAGATCGGCGGCGCTGGCATCGGCGTTCGCCTCGCTCGCCTCGACGCCGCGGCGGATGCGGCCCCACACATCCGGCTCCCAGGCCGCGTTGGCGGACAGCAGCAGGCTGGTGGCCGAGGGTTCGCCCCGGCGCGTCGCCGAGGTCGTGATGCCGGCCTGTGGCCAGGACCCGGCGCGCGCCGCCTGCACCAGGGCACGGGCGGCGACGGAGCGGGCGGCGGCGGCGGCGATGCTTTGGTTGGCCGGCGCCACCTGGGCGGCGAGCACATCCAGCCCGGGATCGTGGAACACCAGCCACCAGGCGCCGCGCGGCAGACCGTCGAGCGGTTGGGCGGGCTGCCAGGGGCCGGCCTCTTTGTAAGCCGCCGGAATGGCCGTCGACGGACGCGCGTAGTCCGGCCCGACGGTGCAGGCGCCGAGCAGGACGGCGAGGGTGACGAGCGCACCGCTATTCACGCGCCAGCGCCTCGATCGGGTCGAGCCGCGCCGCCTTGCGTGCCGGCAAGTATCCGAACACGATTCCGGTCAGGAACGCGCAGCCAAAGGCGATCAGGATCGGGGCCGGGGTGAAAATCACCCGCCACCCCACCAGCGCCGACATCGCCATCCCGCCGCCGACCCCCATGCCCACGCCAACCAACCCGCCGATGAAGCACACCATCACCGCCTCGGTCAGGAACTGGAACAGCACATCGAACCCCCGCGCGCCGATCGCCATGCGGATGCCGATTTCGCGGGTCCGCTCGGTGACGGAGACCAGCATGATGTTCATCACCCCGATGCCGCCGACCACCAGCGAAATCACCGCGATTGCCGCCAGCAGGTATGTCAGCGTGTTCTGCGTCTCATTGGCCGTCGCGATGGTGTCGGCCATGTTGCGGATGTTGAAGTCCTCAATGCGGTGGCGCTTCATCAGCAAAGCGTGCAGCCCCTCCTCGACGACGTTCATGTCCGCACCTGGCGCCACGCGGACAATCATGTGGCGGAAGAAGCGCTGACCGAAGATGCGCGCGCCGGCGGTGGTGTAGGGCAGCCAGACCGAGTTATCGAGGTCATCGCCGCGCGGCGTCGAGCCTTTGGCCACCATCACGCCGACCACCAGGAACGGCGCATTGCCGATCAGCACATAGGCGCCGAGCGGGCTGGTGCCGGTATCGAACAGGTTGTGCGCCACGGTCTGGCCGATCGCCACCACCTGGGCGTAGCGGCGCACGTGGTCGGCCGAGAAG
Source organism: uncultured Rhodospirillales bacterium (assembly GCA_903928045.1). The sequence goes on along the minus strand of CAIYPH010000037.1, from coordinate 7,109 downwards.
AACACGCCGTCCTGCACCGGCCAGTCATGCACCTCGGGGAAGCTTTCGCCAGTGCCGACCGCGGTGACGGTGAGGTCATGGTTGGCGTAGCGCAGCAGGGAGGACAGCTCGGTCTCCGGGATGATCATCGCCACCCCCGGCACCTCGGCGATCGCCGGCAGGTCCTCCGGCAGGAAGCTGGTGACGATCACGCCGGATGCGCGCACCATCGGCGGGCCGCGCTCGATGGTCAGCAGGTCGGTGCCCATGGCCTGAATGCGCTCCAGCACGTCCTGCTTGGCGCCATTGCCGATCGCCATCAGCGCCACCACCGAGGCAACGCCGATGACGATGCCGAGCATGGTCAACGCCGTGCGCATGCGGTTGTTGAGCAGCGAATAGAGCGCCATCCGCACGGCTTCGGCGAGCACCGCCATGCCCGGCTCCGCCACGATTCCACGCGGCCCCTGCGCGACCGAGGATGCGATGGCCTTGCCCGGCTGGGCCTCGTCGGAGGAGATGCGCCCATCGGTGATGCGCACCACGCGATGGGCAAACGCGGCGATGTCGCTGTCATGGGGGACCAGGATGATGGTGTGGCCCTGGCTGTGCAGCGTCTTCAGGATCGCCAGCACCTCGCGGCCGCCCTTGCTGTCGAGCGCGCCGGTGGGCTCGTCGGCCAGGATCACCGGGCCGCCGTTCATCAGCGCGCGGGCGATCGAGACGCGCTGCTGCTGGCCGCCCGAGAGCGCGCTCGGGTGATGCGTCATGCGGTCGGCAAGGCCGAGATCGCGCAGCAGCCCGCCGGCCCGTTCGGCGCGCGCCGCCCGCTTCATGCCCCGGTAGACCGCCGGCACTTCGGCGTTTTCCAGGGCCGTGAGGTCGGACATCAGGTTGTAGCGCTGGAAGATGAAGCCGAACGTATCACGCCGGAGCGCCGCCAGCGCGTCGCCATCGAGGCTGTCCACCGCCACGCCGCGCACCCGGTAGGTGCCGACCGAGGGTTTGTCGAGGCAGCCGATGATGTTCATCAGGGTCGACTTGCCGGAGCCCGAGGCGCCCATAATGGCGACGAATTCGCCGGCGTTGATCACCAGGGTGATATCGGTCAGCACCGTCAGCGGCATACCGCCCGCCATATAGGTGCGCCCGACGCCTTCGAGGTCGAGAAGCGGCGGCATCAGTGCACGGGCCGCGCGGTCAGCGCACTGGTGCTTTTGGCGGCGACGGCGCCGATCTCCCGCACCACCACCCGCTCGCCCTCCGTCAGGCCGGTTTTCACCTCGGTCATGATGTCACCCTTGATGCCGATGGTGATGGCGCGGGGCTCGGCATCGCCGGCGGCGTTGATCACGCGGATCTTCATCGCCCCGCCCTCGGCGGTGTTCCCCGCCACCCCGCTCGGCATCAGCAGCACGCCCTTGGCCTGGGCGAGCACGATGAACACCTGGGCCGTCATCTGGATCTTGAGGATGCGCTCGGTGTTCGCGATGTCGAACAGCACGTCATAGAAGACGACGTTGTTGATCAACTCCGGCGTCGGCAGCACCTGCGCCACCGTGCTTGCCCAGCGCCTGGCATCGCCGAGCACGGTGAAATGCACCGCCTGCCCCGGCTTCACCCGCACGATATCGGCTTCCGAAACCTGGGCCCACACCGTGACCGTGGCGATATCGGCGATGCGCAGGATGTTCGGCGCGGATTGGTTGGCGTTGAGCGTCTGGCCCTCCAGCGCGATGATCGACACCACCTCGCCGGCCATCGGCGCGGTGATTTTGGTGTAAGCGAGGTTGGCGTTCGCGGTATCGATCGCCGCCGAGGCCTGCTTCATCTGCGCGGTGAGCGCGGCGACGTCGGCGGTGGCGATGTCGAAATTGGCCCGCGCGGTATCGCGGTCATTGGCCGACACGCCACCGCCCTGGGCGAAGGCCTTGTCGCTGCGGGCCTGCAGGGAGGCGGCCAGCGCGAGTTGCGCCTGTTTCAGGCTGCGCAGCGCGGTCATGCTTTCGAGCGCGGCGGTGGTGGAGCGGATCGCGGTCTCGGTCAGCACCGGGTCGATCTCGGCAAGCAGCTGATCCAGCGTCACCTGGTCACCGCGATGGACCTTCAGCGACTTGAGTTTGCCCGAGGTCTGCGCCCCGACATCGACGTATTTGACGGGCTGCACGATACCGGCGGCCACGACCTGGCTCTCGACATCCCCCCGCTCCACCGGCGCGGTGGCGTAGCTGATGTCGGGCTGGCTGAAATCGAGAAAATACCAGGCCGCGCCGGCGCCGCCCAGAACGCCCACGGCAACCAGCCACATCCAGCCGCTGGCCAGCAGGGCGCGTGCTCTGGATGGGGATGGCGCTTTGACGTCTTGCATTTTGCGTCGAATAGCCGGCGCGAGGCGCCCGCGGTAAGGATCGGAATCTACCCGCCACACTGTATCGGCGGCATTGCTTGCCTCCTTCACCGTTCCGCCCCTAGTGTTGGCGAAATAGTGCGGGGGCTGGCGATGGCCGATGACGTGCCCGGTTCTGGGCTGCGCGACATCCGTGAAATCGAGAACCTGTGGATTCCGCTCGCCGATGGCACCCGCCTCGCCGCACGGATCTGGCTGCCGGTCGACGCGGAGGCGGATCCGGTCCCGGCGATCCTCGAATATCTTCCCTATCGCAAGCGCGACGGCACCTCGGGACGTGACGCGCGCCGACATCCCTGGACGGCGCAGCGCGGCTATGCCTGCGTGCGGGTCGATATCCGCGGCTCCGGCGAGTCCGAGGGGCTGCCGATCGACGAATATGTCAAACAGGAACAGGACGACGCGATCGAGGTGATCGCCTGGCTGGCCGCCCAACCCTGGTGCTCCGGCGCGGTCGGCATGATCGGCATTTCCTGGGGCGGCTTCAACGGCCTCCAAGTCGCCGCCCGCCGCCCGCCGGCGCTGAGGGCGGTGATCTCGTTGTGTTCCACCGATGACCGCTACGCGGATGACATCCACTATATGGGCGGCTGTCTGTTACGGGAGAACCTCACCTGGGGCTCCACCATGTTCTCCCACTCCACCCGCCCGCCCGACCCGGCGCTGGTGGGCGAGCGCTGGCGGGACATGTGGATGGAGCGGCTGGAGAACCACATCTTCTACCCCGCGGTCTGGGCGCGGCATCAGCGGCGGGACGCGTTCTACAAGCACGGCTCGGTGTGCGAGGATTATTCCGCCATCGAGTGTCCGGTCTACGCCGTCGGCGGCTGGTCGGACGGGTATTCCAACGCCATTCCCCGCCTGCTCGCCGGCCTCAAGGGGCCGCGCAAGGGGTTGATCGGCCCCTGGGCGCACAACTACCCGCAAGCCGGGATGCCCGGCCCGGCGATCGGGTTTCTCCAGGAAAGCCTGCGCTGGTGGGACAAGTGGCTGAAGGACATCGAGACCGGCATCATGGACGAGCCGATGCTGCGGGCCTGGATCATCGACACGATCCGTCCCCAACCGTTCTACCCCGACCTCCCCGGCCGCTGGGTCGCCGAGCCGGCCTGGCCGAGCCCCAATTTGCAGCCGGTCATCCGCTACCTCACCGCGTCCGGCATCGCGTCCACATCGGGCGGCGAGACTCCGTTGCTCGTCTGCTCGCCGGAGAATACCGGCATGGCCTCGGGCAATTGGTGCGCGCATGGCGGGGCGGGGGATGACCCGGGGGATCAGCGGGAGGACGACGCGAAATCCCTGGTGTTCGACAGCGCGCCGCTCGATGCGGCGATCGAGATCCTCGGCGCTCCGGTGATCGAGCTTGAACTCACCGCGACCGCGCCGAACGCGAAGATCATCGCCCGGCTGTGTGACGTGCATCCCGATGGGGCTTCGGTGCGGGTCAGCTACGGGGTGCTCAACCTCACCCACCGCGACAGCCACGAATTCCCAGCCGTCCTGGTTCCGGGGCAGCGCTACCGCATTCGCGTCCAGCTCAACGATACCGGCTACCGCTTCGCGCCGGGACACCGAATTCGTATCGCGCTGTCGACAACGTACTGGCCGATCGTCTGGCCGTCCCCGGAGCGTTTCGGCCTCACCATGTTCGCCGGCCCGGCGATGCTGAGCCTGCCGGAACGGGCGCCGCGCCCTGGGGACGGCGAACTGGCTGCGTTCGAAGCGCCTGAGATGTCGCCACCCGAGGCGCGCTCCACCATCCGGCCCGGCAGCCATGAGCGGAGCGTCACGCGCGACAACATGACCGGCGAGACCAGGTTCCTGATGGCCGACGACGACGGGTTGACCCGTATCGATGCGATCGGCCTCGAAATCGCCAGCAGCAAATGGCACGAGTGTCGCGTGCACGACGAGGATCCGCTGAGCGCGCATTACGAAACGCGCTGGACCAAGGAGATGGGGCGCGGCGACTGGCGGATCAGCACCCGCACCCGCGTCGTGATGACCGCGACGGCAACCGAGTTCCGGCTCGACGGGGAGTTGGACGCCTGGGAAGGCGAGCTGCGCGTCTATACCCGCAACTGGAGCGAAATCATCCCGCGCGATCACACCTGAGGAGCCCCCCACATGCTGACCCGCCGCGCCGTTCTTGCCGCCCCGTCGCTCGCTGCAATTCCGCATGTCGTTTGGGCGCAGGGGCTGAAGATCCTGAAGACCCGGTCGCTGCTCGACATCGCGGTGCTGGACCCCGCCAACCGGATCAGCGTGACCGATGGCGACGTGATCCGCGCCATTCTGCCCGGATTGGTGCGGCTCAAGCCTGGCAGCAATTGGGACTGGGAGAAGGAGCTGGCGGCCGAGATCGAGCAGACCGACCCCACGCATATCCGCTTCCAGCTGCGTACCGGCATTCCCTGGACCAACGGGTTCGGCGAGGTGACGGCGGAGGATGTGAAATACTCCTATGAGCGGATCGCCGATCCTGCCTTCAAGGCGGCCTATCGGACGGACTGGGATTTTCTTGATCATGTCGAGATCACCGGCACCCATTCCGGGGTGATCGTGCTGAAGCGGCCCTTCGTTCCGCTATGGTCCTCCACCCTACCGACCGCGTCGGGGGCGATCGTGTGCAAGAAGGCGGTCGAGGCGCTGGAGGGGAAGCGGTTTACCCTCGAGCCTCCCGCGACCTCCGGCCCCTATCGGATCAAGCGGCTCGAGCAGCGGCGCAGTATCATCCTCGAGCGCAATCCCGGCTGGCCGGGGGTGAAGCAGGCCTATGATGAGATCCACTACATCCAGATCGTCGACTCCAACGCGGCGGAAATCGCCTACCAGGCCGGCGAGATCGACTTCACGCAGGTTCCGCTCTCCTCGGTTCCCCGGCTGCGCAAATCCCCCCCGGCGCACAGCAAGCTGCAGGTGACACCCTCGCTGGCCTATTGGTGGCTCGGCATGCAGTCCGAAGCCGGGGTGTTCGCGGATATCCGGGTGCGGCGGGCGATCCAGTATGGGCTCGATGTCGACATGCTGCTCGAAGGCGCCTTCTTCGGGGTGGCGGATCGGGCGACCGGGTTTATCGCGCCCGGCCTGCTCGGCCATCGCAAGGCCAACAAGATCGCCAAACCCGACCCGGCAAAGGCGCGGGCGCTGCTGGCCGAGGCCGGCTACCCCAAGGGGTTCAAGACCACCATCGGGGTGCGCAATTCGACCGAATTCATCAGCGCGGCGCAGATCGTGGCGGCGTCGTTGGCGGAGATCGGCATTACCGTTGAGGTGGTTCCTTTCGATGGCGGGTCGCAGAAGGCGTTGGCGGGAGACAAGAACGGGCGGTGGAAGGAGATGGGGCTGCATATCGTGCGCTTCACCATGCAGCCGGACCCGAGTTGGGCGACCGCGTGGTTCGTTTCCAGCCAGATCGGCGAGTGGAACTGGGAGCGGTTCAACAACCCCGCGTTCGACAAGCTGCACGAAGAGGCGAAAGGCGAGCTCGACACCGTGAAGCGCCAGGCGATGTACGAGCAGATGCAGGACATGCTGGAGGATAGCGGCTCCTACGTGTTCCTCACCCATGGGGCAACCGCCTCGATGAACCGCGACACGGTGAAACCCTCGCTCAGCCCGGACGGGCAGTTCCAACTGTTCAACTTCTTCGAACCGGCCTGATCCGCAGGGATGCTCGGCTATACGCTGAACCGGCTCGGCCTCGCGGCGGTGATCGTGCTCGTTGCGATGCTGATTCTGTTCAGCATGATCCATCTCGTCCCCGGCGATCCCGCCGCGATCGTGCTCGGCACCCGCGCGACGCCGGAGCTGACGCAGGCCTTCCGGGACCGGATGGGGCTCGATGAGCCGCTGCTGGTGCAGCTCCTGACCTTCATCTCCCGCTCGCTGCGGGGCGATCTCGGGCGGGACCTGTTCACCGATGCGCCGGTGGCCGCGGTGGTGGCGCGGGAAATGCCGCATACGTTTGCACTCGCGGCGCTCGGGCTCGGCTGGTCGGTCGCGCTTGGTATTCCGCTCGGCTGTCTTTCGGCGGCGTATCGCAATTCCTGGGTCGATCGGCTGGCCGGTATCGCGGCGGTGAGCGCCATCGCGGTGCCATCCTTCGTTGTTGCCATCTACTCCTTGCTGATTTTCGCCGTCGGGCTGCGCTGGTTTCCCGCGCTCGGGGCCGGGCCGTCCGGCGAGCCGCTCACGCAGCTCTGGCACCTGGTGCTGCCCTCCTTCGCGCTCGGGCTCGGCTGGGTCGGCTATATCTGCCGGCTGGTGCGGGCCTCGCTGCTGGAAGTGCTGGCGGAGAACCATATCCGCACCGCGCGGGCCTTCGGGCTGCCGGAACGCTGGGTCCTGTTCCGCTACGCGCTGAAACTCGGCATCCTGCCGACCGTCACCCTGCTCGGCTCCGGCACCGGACGGCTGCTCTCGGGGGCAGTGTTCATCGAAATCGTCTTCAACCGGCCCGGCGTGGGCAAGCTGGTGCTCGAAGCCGTCAACGCGCGCAATTATCCGGTGGTGCTGGGGGCGGTGCTGATGACCACGATCACCTTTGTGCTGTGTACGCTGGCGGCCGATCTGGTGGCGGCCTGGTTGGATCCTCGGGTGCGAGAGAGGTTGTAGGGAAGCGCTTCTTTTTTGAAAAAAAGAAGCAAAAAATTTTTATCCGCTTGGTGTGTACCGCTCCCTGGTTGGTGCGGAGGTGTACGCCAACGGCATGGAAGTCGGG
>CAIYPH010000036.1 GCA_903928045.1 uncultured Rhodospirillales bacterium | reverse complement strand
TTTCACCCAGGCCAACCAGGTCGGCTGGCGGCTGCTCTCGGCCTTCGCCACAGCGCTCGATATCCCTGCCGACAGTTTCACCCAGAGCATCGCGTGCCCGACCTCGCGCGGCTCCATCATCTACTATCCGCCCCAGGCGCCCGATATGGGCGAGGACCAATTCGGCGTCGCCCCGCATACCGATTGGGGCTGCCTGACGCTGCTGTACCAGGACCAGACCGGCGGGCTCGAAGTGCAGGGCCGCGAGGGCTGGGTGGCCGCCGCCCCCATCGCCGGCACCTTCGTGGTCAATGTCGGAGACCTGCTGGCGCGCTGGACCAATGACCGCTTCCGTTCCACCCCGCACCGCGTGGTCAACCGCTCCGGCCGCGAGCGCTTCTCCTGCGCCGTGTTCGTCGATCCGGATCGCGACACCATGATCAACCCTGTCACCGGCGCCGGCGAGACCGCCCGCTACGCGCCGGTCACCTGCGGGGACTATGTGCAGTCCCGCTTCGACGCCGCCTTCGCCTATCGCCAGAAGGCGTAAGGGGTGATTTTCGACACTCACGCCCATTTCTACGGCGAAAACCTGTTCCGCCACATGGCGGCGCGGGCCGATGTGCCGCGCGTCGTTACCGAGGACGGGCGGCGCTACATGGTCACGCCGACCAGCCGCTTCGAGCTCACCGGCGGCTTCGTCGCCCTCTCCGAGCGGCTCGCCTGGATGGACCAACAGGGCATCGACCGCCAGCTCATCACCTTTCCCGGCGCCCTGGGGTCGGACGTGCTGCCGATCGGCGAATCCCTGGCTCTGGTGCGCGACGTCAACGACGAGCTCTCCGCCACCGTCGCCGCCCACCCCGGCCGCTTCGAGGCCCTGGCCGGCCTGCCGCTCGCCTCGCTTGACCATTCGGTGGCCGAGCTCGAACGCGCCATCCACACGCTGCGCCTGCCCGGCGCCATCATCCCCAGCAACTATTTCCACTCCCTCGCCGGCGTCGCCGCGCTGGACCCGCTACTGGTCGAGGCCGACCGGCTCGGCGCCCATCTCATGCTCCATCCCGGTCAGCGGCATGACGAGAGCCTGGCGCAGAAGCCCTGGCCTGACCTCGCGATGCACCGCGCCTCGACGATCGACCTGCATGCCGGCATCACCCAGGCGCTGATCTCGCTGATCCATTCCGACGTCCTGCAACGCTTCCCGCACATCACCTGGCAGGTGGTGAACCTCGGCGGCACCTTCCCCTTCGTGGTGGAGCGGATGGACCATATCGTGATGACACGCGACCCCAGCGCCCCCAAGCCCTCGGAGCTGCTGGGCGGCATCGTGTTCGATTGCGCCTCCCTCGGCCCACGCGCGCTGGAACTGGCGGTGACGGTGTTCGGCGCTGATAAGGTGATGTTCGGCACGGACTACCCCATTTTCACGTCCTCGGTCTCCGCGTCGGCACTCGCCGAGGCGCGGATCACCGAAGCGGAGCGGGCATTGGTCGCCTCCGGCACTGCCCTCGCCGTGCTGGCCCGCAACGCGGCACGGCGCGCCGCATGAAAATCGGCATTGTCGGCGCCGGGATCATGGGCCTCGCCAGCGCCTGGGCGCTCGCCCGCCGCGGCCATGCGGTGACCGTGTTCGACCAGGGACCGATCCCCAACCCGGTCTGCTCCTCCTTCGACGAGCACCGCATCATCCGCCACGCCTACGGCAATATGCGCGGCTACGCCCTGATGATGCCCGATGCCTTCGCCGCCTGGGGCCGCATGTGGGACGATCTCGGCCGCTCGCATTTCGTGCCGGCGCCGGCAACCTATTGTTTCCGCATGGAGTTCGACTGGTACCGCCACGTCTCCGCCTGCCTCGACCACATGGGCATCGCCTATCGCGACGTCCCGCTCGATGAGGTCGCGCGGGACCTGCCGATGGTCAACCGCGACGGGCTGTTCCGGGTGGTGGAAACCCACGGCTCGGGCCTGCTGATGGCCGACCGCATCGTCACCGACCTCGCCCGCCACTTGCCGACCATGGGCGTCGACCTGCGGCCCCATACCTGCATCGCCTCGGTGGACCCCGAGCACGCCCGGCTCGATGGCTGGGAAGGCGACGCCATCGTGGTCGCCGCCGGCGCCTGGGTCGGCCAGTTGCTCGGCGAACTGCCCGAAGCGCCGCGGCCGACCGCGCAGACCGTGGTCTATCTCGAACCGCCCGCCGAACTCGCCGAAGCCTGGTCCCGCGCCCCGCTGCTGCTTAACCGCCTGCCGGTGGCCAGCGGCGGCGCCTACATCCTGCCGCCTTTGGCCGGCTCCCGCCTCAAGGCCGGCGACTACGCGCATAACGACGACGGCGCCCCGGATGGACCCCGCGTGCCCACGGAGCGGCAGATCGAGCGGGTGATGGAGGCGGCCCGCCTGTCGTTGGCAGGGTTCGAGCGATACCGCATGATCGAGGCCAAGTCCTGCCTCTATACCGTGACCTCCAATGAACGCTTCGCCATACGCCCGCTCGGTGCCCGCGGCTGGCTCGCCAGCGCCTGCTCCGGCCACGGGTTCAAAATGGCGGCCCTGGTCGGCGAGGCGGTGGCCGATGGCGTCACCGGCGCGCGCCCGGCTGAGGAGGTGACGGACTGGATGGCCGCTCGGCTGACCGACCCGATTCTGGCCGAGCCCTAGGCCGCGGCGCAGCGGGCACGCGCCAGCGCCCGCCTCTCGCGTGGCGCGATGGCGGTGATGGCGGGCTTGGGGAGAGTGTGGCATGCCGGGGGGGCGCGTACAGGCGTGCCGGGCCGGGCAGGGCTGGGGGCATTGGACTGCGCAATCCGCCCACAGGTCCGCACGGCCCCCTGCGTGGCCCGCCACGGCGCAGGCACCATGACCCATTCCACCTCGGGCTCCAGTTCCGCCTCGAACAGCGGCTGTCCCGCTGCGATCAGCACGCCGCAGGCCAAGTCGCGCGGCCGCGCGCGCACGGCGCCACGACCGGCGGCGCCGAGCAGCGCGGCCAGCAACGTGCACAGCAGCGCGTCGATGGCCGCGACGATCCTGGGCATGGCGTCCGGGCGATGGGCAGGCACGGGGTTCATAATGTTTTAGTCACTCCTGATTGCTGTGATATCCATATAAATAACTTAACCCTGAATTGCAAGCTGTTTTTCTTAGATATGGCCGAAATTTTTCGGCATCCGCCGCTGACGGCGAGAAAATACGGACGGCCCCGGAATGAACAACGATCCCGTTACCGCACGGGCTTGTTACGCATGCGCCCGTCAGGACCCGCTATCTAGGTCGCAACAAGCCGAATGGTTCACGCATCAGCCAACATGCACCTCCTGAGGGGCGGCCGTGCCGGAAATGCGGGGCAGAGCGGAGCGGGAGATGAATATGCCTCTAGGGTACAGCGATTACGAAGTCAGTGTCATGCGCTTACGACGGCCTAGTGCCGCGTATTGTCGTGTCGCCGGTTTCCCCTTGCGGACTACCGTGATCCTTGTGGTTGACCCCAACGAGATGGTGCGCGAGGTGATCAGAAGTGGCTCGGTTTCTCGCTACAGCGTTTCGGTTCCGTTAGGTGGATCGCCTGCCGGTTGATACGCACGTTTTGCTGCTGGCGTGGT
>CAIYPH010000035.1 GCA_903928045.1 uncultured Rhodospirillales bacterium | reverse complement strand
GTTCCGCCTGCGCCACCCGCTCGGCCCCGCCGGGGTCCTCCATTACGCCGCACGCCGCATCCAGCACCATCGTCGCCCGTCGCGCCGTGTCGAATGCCGGCCAGTCCGGCAGCCCCGCATGCGCAGGGCTCCCGGTGCGGGCGAATCCGGCCCAGGCCGCCTGCATGGCGGCGGCCAGCGCGTGGTGGGCGGTCCCGTCCCCGGTCACGCCGGGCGCGCGGTCGCGGCCGAACACCAGCGGCAGGCACAAATTATGCGGCGCCCCCATCCGCCCGCCCTGCACCGGGCTCTGCCAGGTCAGCCGGTAGGCATAGACCGGGGCATGGGTCGATTGCCGTTCCGCCTGGGTGATGCTGCCCTGGCCGAACCGGCGGTCGGAGGCGATATCGGCGTAGAGCTGCGACGGCGTCGCCCTGGGGCGGCCGGCGCGATAGGTGGCGATGAGGGAGGTTGCCGTGGCGATATCGACGTCGCAGGCCTCGGCGACGCGGCGCGGCAGATCCTCGGCGCGCAGCGAGAAGATCGAGGCATCGCCAAACCCGGTAAGGCTGGTCACCTCCTCGCTGGTGGCGCCGATCAGCATCGGAATCCCCGCAGCCAGCGGCGTGGCTTCGGGCTCGAACGGATCGCCCGGCAAGGTGGCGCCGTCGATCACCGGCGCGAATTGCCGCAGCACCCCCGGCGCCCCCTCGCGCGCCGCGGCGAAGGCGGCGAGGATGGCGTCGTCAGAGACGGTTTGCAGCGCTTCGAGATGGCCGGGCCGGATGCCGAGCCGCTGCAACGCCTGCTCCGCCGCCGCGGTCGCCCGAGCGCGGGGCACGGCGCGCAGGAAGGGGCCGGACTGCACGATCGCCTTGTGGAACAGCCCCTTGGCGGCGGGCATCGCCAGCAGCGTCGTCACCTTCATGCCGCCGCCGGACTGGCCGAAAATGGTGACGTTGTCCGCATCGCCGCCGAAATTGCCGATATTGTCGCGCACCCATTCCAGCGCGGCGACGATGTCCCGCATCCCCGCATTGGCCGCCAGCCCATGCGCGGCGCCGCCGAGTTCATCGAGAAAGAGGAAGCCGAACATGTTGAGCCGGTGGTTCAGCGTCACCACCACCACGTCCTGGTTACGGGCGAGATCCTCCCCGGTCCACCAGCCCCAGGAGCCGGAGCCGGACGCGAAGCCGCCGCCATGCAGCCACACCATCACCGGCCGCTTGCCCCCGGTCGCGGGGGTCCAGACGTTCAGCGCCAGGCAATCCTCGCTATAGGGAATCGGCTTGGTCTCGACGCCGCGATGGAATTCGAGCGAGGCGCCGTTGGCGGGATTGCCGGCCTGGGCCGGGTCGAGGAAGGGAAACAGGATCTGCCGCGCCTGGTTGGGGAAACTCCTGGCATCCCGCACCCCCTCCCACGGCGTGACCGGCAGCGGCGCCTTGAAGCGGTTGGGGGGCAGGGGGGCGGCGGCGTAGGGAATGCCCTTGAAGGCGATCACCCCCTGCGCGGTATAGCCGCTGATCCGCCCGGCGGTGGTCTCGTTGACGATGCGCATGGCTCAGCCGGTGATTTCGATAACGGTGATGTGGTTGGCCGCGGTCGGCCAGGTGCGGGCGGGGATGGTCTCGTCGTTGAACGTGCCGGTCACCGACTTGCCGGGCTCGCCCAGCAGCCTGGTGGTCGAAACCGTCGGCACACCCGGCGGCACGTCGCCGACGGGTTGCCCATTGATCAGCACCTTGTCCCGCCCGGCCCCGAAATAGCCGCGGGGCCGCGACATATAGAGCGCCGCCGCCGCATCGGTATCGCCCTTGGCGAAGGGCTGCGGGCGGAGATGGACAATCGCCGAGGAGCGCGGGAAGGGCGAGCGGTAGATATGGGTGACCGGATAGCCCGGCGCCGCGACGACAAACTCGTAGAACGCCTTGGGATCGGCGGTGAACGGCCCCCAGATGCCGTCCTCCCCGGTGATCCGGTCATGCACCGCCGCCCCCTGCCGCTCCCCGCTGGCGGGATCGACCCGCCAGATCGTCACCCGCGCCCCATCGAGCCCGATATTGGTCGGCGCATCCGCCTCGAAACCGCTCACCTTGCCGTCCAGCACCGGCGCCGCCTCCGGGACGATCGCCAACGTCGCCGGCGCGCTGCCGGTGATCGCCTGATAAAGCGGCGGGAGGGTCGCCAGCCCATAGCCGGCCTCCCGGTGATCCGCGCCTGGGAGCACATGATCCTCCGCCCCCGCCAGGGCCGGCCCCGCGTAGCCGACTCCGGTGGGAACGCCTTTCATGCCCAGATAGGCCCCGTCGGGCTGGGCGTATTTGTCGTTGCTGTCGCTGCGGATGGTCACCGTGCGCACCCCGGCCACGACTTCGCCCGGCGGCCCGTTCAGCCCGCGCATGAAGGGCGAGGCCCCGTTGAACTCGCTGCCGATCAGGATCTTGTCGGAGACCAGCACGCCGTGATTGACCGCGCCACACGTGACCAGCAGCGAAACGTCAGCCGCCCCGCCGCCATTGCGCACATAGTTCCGCGTGGTATTCCCACCGCGCGACTGTGCCACCAGCACCACCTTGCTCGCCCCGGTCAGCGCCTTCACCCGCGTCACCTCCGCGGCAAGCTGCCGCATCACCTCATCCGCGGTGGAGCGGCCAGGCTGCGGTTTGTCGTAGACCGAGCTCGCCTGCGGGTAGCGCAGGTCGAGCGCAAAGAGCTTGTCGCGCGGATAGCCGTTGCTCTCGAAGCGCCACAGCGTGGTGATCCACAGCCCGGCGGTATCGCCGTTGCCATGCACGAAAATCACCGGCGCAAAATCGACGGCGCGTGCGGGGCTGGCGATCGCGGCGGTGGCGGCAAGCATGAGGGCGCGGCGTCCGATGCTGGGGGCGTGGGTCATGGGGAGTCCTCCCGGTTGCGGATGACCATGGCGCAGCGGGCGCGCCCGTCAAGATGCCTCGCCGCGGCGGAAGGCGCCGCGCGCCTTGCCGGGCCGCGTGGAGACCGGCGCGCCCTCGGCCATGCGTGCGCGCAGCCGCGCGGTGAGCTCGATCACGAAGTCCATCACCACCCGCGTGCGGGGCGGCAAGTGGCGCCGCGAGGGGGTGGCGAGGTAGACCGGCACCCGGGGCGGCTGGTAGCCCGGCAGCACCCGGACCAGCCGGCCCTCGGCGAGATCCTCCACCAGTTCGAGGTCCGGCAGCAGGGCGATGCCGTAGCCGGCAATCGCCGCCCGGTACAGTGCCTCGACCACATTGGCCGAGAGCGGGCTGCTGATCGGCACGTCCACCGGGCCGCGGGGGCCGGCGAAATGCCAGACCTCGTTGCGGGAGGAGGTGTGCAGCAGGCAAATATGCTCGGCCAAATCCTCCGGCCGCGCCGGCATGCCGCGGCGGTTGAGGTAGGAGGGCGCGGCGACGGGCAGCCAGCCGACCTCGCCGATCTGGCGCACCACCAGCGAGCTGTCGTCGAGCGGGCGGAAGCGGGCGGCGATGTCGAGGCGGTTGGCCACCATGTCCGTGGTCTCGTCGCTCATCACCAGCTCGATGGAGAGCCCGGGATGGCGCAACAGCAGCTCCGGCAAATGCCCGGCGAGGTAGTTGCCGAACCCCACCGGCGCGCCAAAGCGCACCAGGCCGACCGGCGCGGTGCGGTGGCTGCCGAGCGCGACCTCCATCTCTTCGGCCACCTGCAGCATGTGCCGGGCATGGGCCAGCAGGTCCTCGCCATCGGGGGTCAGGCTCAGGCGGCGGGTGGTGCGATGGAGCAGGCGCACCCCGAAATGCGCCTCGAGATCGGCGATCCGGCGGGTGATGGCGGACTGGCTGGCGTTCTCCTGCCGTGCGACCGCGGAGAAGGAGCGGGTCTCGGTGACGGCGACAAAGCTGCGGAGATTGGCGATCAAGTCCATGATTTCACCGATTTGAGCATCAATGAATTGCATCTTATCCGAATTATCGTTTGGCGTGGGGGTAATTAGATATGCGCCATCGACACCGGACATGACCGGCCCACCGAGACCCAACCAGACCCGTTGATCGGGCCGACCCAAGATGATGGAGACTACGATGAAGAAGATCCTGCTCGCGACCGTGTTCCTTGGCCTCGCCGCCGCCCCGCTGCTGGCGACCAGCAACACCTACCGCGCCGACCTCGCCTCGGTGGACGCGTATCGCGCCGACCTCGCCTCGAACGACGCGTTCCGCGCCGACCTCGCCTCGAACGATGCGTTCCGTGCCGACCTCGCCTCGAACGATGCGTTCCGTGCCGACCTCGCCTCGAACGATGCGTTCCGTGCCGACCTGGCCTCGAACGACGCGTTCCGCGCCGACCTCGCCTCGAACGATGCGTTCCGTGCCGATCTGGCCTCGAACGACGCGTATCGCGCCGATCTGGCCTGACGCCAGCCGGTCACGACGACATGGACGGCCGGCCAGAGCAAACAGGCCGGCCGTCTCCGTGCGCGGGGGCCGTCGACAAACCCGCAATGCGGCCCCATATCGGCTGCACACCCGTAAGGGCGGCCCGGCACGATGCCGGGGGACGAAATGGAGCGGCACATGGACTTCGATATCGCGATCGCCGGCGGCGGCCCGGCTGGGCTGAGCTTCGCCTCCGCACTCGCCGGGAGCGGCCTGCGCGTCGCGGTAATTGAGCGCCAGCCCGATGCTGACCTCGCCGACCCCGCGTTCGACGGCCGCGAGATCGCCCTCACCTATCGTTCCGTCGCCACCCTGAAGGAGCTTGGCGCCTGGGAGCACATCCCCGCGGAACATGTCTCGCCGATGCGCGAGGCCCATGTGCTGAACGGCGGCTCCTCCTACACGATGAGTTTCGACCCCGGCCGCCGGAAGGGTGAGCCGCTCGGCTACCTCGTCGCCAATCATTTGATCCGCCGCGCCGTCTACACCACCGCGGTCGCCAGCCCGGACGTCACCTTGCTGGCCGGCGTGTCGGTCAGCGGCGTGCGCACCTCGGCCGATGGCGCCGATATCAGCCTGGCCGACGGGCGGACCCTGACCGCGCGCCTGGTCATCGCCGCCGATACCCGCTTCTCCGAACTCCGCCGCCGGCAGGGCATCCCCGCGAAAATGCAGGATTTCGGCCGGGTGATGATGGTCTGCCGGGTCTCGCACGAACTGGCGCACGCGCACGTCGCGACCGAGTGGTTCGACTATGGCCAGACCATCGCCATGCTGCCGATCAACGGCAACGCCTCCTCCTTCGTGCTCACCTTGCCGGCCCGGGAGATGGAGGCCGTCATGGCGATGGACGAGGACGCGTTTTCCGCCGAGGCGACACGGCGCTATCGCGGCCGGCTCGGGGAGATGCGCCTTATCAGCACGCGCCACGCCTACCCGCTGGTCACCGTCTATGCCGAGCGCTTCGTCGCCACCCGGTTCGCCCTGATGGGGGATGCCGCGGTCGGCATGCATCCCGTCACTGCGCACGGCTTCAATTTCGGCCTGCGTGGCGCAGCGTCATTGGCGCAGCGTGTGCGGGCGGCGGCGGGGAAGGGGGCGGATATCGGTGCCGACACCCTGCTGCGTGGCTATGAGCGCGACCACCGGCTGGCGACCTTCCCGACCTACGCCGCCACCAACGCCACCGCCCGGCTCTATGGGGATGAGCGTCTGCCGGCCCGGGTGGCGCGCGATGCGGTGCTGCGGATCGGCAACCTGCTGCCGCCGTTCAAGCGGATGATCAGCGCGCGGTTGATGGAGGCCGGCCGGCCGCGGCTGGCCTGAGGAGGCTCAGCCAGGCTGTGTCGCCTGCTTGCGCATGGCATCGATCAAAGCCTGCACGTCGTTGTTGTTGCGCGAGAGGAAGGCCGAGTAGTCGCTGCGCTGGGTGAGCCGCAGGCTGGTCCCTTCGGCCACCACGTCGATGATCCGCGGCGCGCCCCCGGCGGCACTCACCACCCAGTCCACCCGGCTGGGCGCGTTGTTCGGCCGGGTGACAACGCTGCCGACTAGCACGTCATCCTCCCTGGCTTGCGCCTTGCCGACCGCCATGGTGACACCCTGATATTCGCCGACCTTGCTGGTGATGTTGCGCACCAGCACGGCGCGGAACAGGTCCCCATAGGCTTTCAGCTGGTCCGGGTTCGCCGTGCGCCAGAAGCGGCCGAGGCAGAACCGGGCGACCGCCTGGATATCCACGTCCCGGTCGATCAGCTTCTCCAGCGCGGCCTGCTTCTCCCCGGCGCTGCCGGGCCCGTTGACCACCCCGATCAAATCGCGGCTGAGCTTTTCCACCAGCGCCTGGGCGGCGTCGGTCGAATCGCCCATGGCGTGGCCGGCCACAAAGACCGTGGACATAGCGGCGAGCAGCAATTGGCGGCGGTTCAGCATGGCGATCATACCAGTTGGAGGGCGAGGACGGCAGATATGCTCGATCAAGGTGACTTTTTGACGGCCTGCGGCGTTACATCGCCGCGCGCATCGCTGATCTGCTTGGTGCGATACTGCCGGGCGAGGCTGCGGATCGTCGCGTAGGGGTCCAGCGCCTGGGCTTTCACCCGGTCGAAATCGTCGAGCACCATGACGCGGGCGTCAATGGCCCCGACGGCGGCGCGGGCAACCCGCAGATCGCGCACGGTATTGCCCTGCCCCACCCAGCTCCATGGATCGAGCACGAAGGAATCGACGCCGAAGCCCACGGCATCGCGCGGATTGGTCGGGCCGAGAATCGGCAGGAACAGGAACACGCCGTCATTGAGGCCCCAGACCGCCAGGGTCATGCCGAAGTCCGCGGGATGGTCGGGGATGCCGCGTTCGGCCGCAACGTCCATCAATCCGCCGACCCCGAGCGTGGTATTGAGCAGAAACCGGCTCATCGTGTCCCCGGCGCGACGGCGATTGCCCTGCAGCAGGTCATTGGTCAGCGTCACCGGCGTGCCGAGATTGTTCAAAACATTGTGTACCCCGGTGCGCACCGGAGTTGGCAGCGCCGCCCGATAGCCCAGCGCGATCGGGTGCAGGATGACCGTGTCGAGCGCGTCGTTGATGGCGTAGAAGACGCGATTGGTCGGCTCCAGCGGATCATTGGCTTCCTTGTACTCCGCCACCGCATCGGGGTCATCGGCCGGCGGAGGGGTTGCGCAGCCGGTCAGCGACAGCGCGCAGGCGACGAAGAGTGGCAGGATCTGGCGAACGGATAGGCGCATCGATACCCTCGACCTAGTGACGCTGCCACGAGCCGGCATGAGATTGCTCTCATACGGCTCAATGGCGTGATGGGGGAAGCGGGTTTGAACTGACAAGTCGGTCATGTCGGCATGCATACGGCAGTAGGCCAGAGACGGATGAATGAAATATTGCTTAGACGCGAAAATCGTCGAAAACCTGATGCCGTCACAACGCTTGCAAGCCGGCCATGAAGGATCATATTAGCGCCATGAACGCATCGTCCCCGGCGAACCGCCCGACTCTGTCCCGCTGGCTTACCGGCGCGCGCATTGGCCCGCTGCCGGTGCGCAGCGCCGAGCACGCGCCGCCGCAGCTTTCTTTCGAGTTCATGCCCCCCAAGACCGAGGCGATGGAGACCCAGCTCTGGCACTGCATTGACCGGCTGGCCCCGCTCGCGCCGCGATTCGTCTCCGTCACCTACGGCGCCGGTGGTTCCACCCAGGAGCGAACCCACGCCACCGTCAGCCGCATCGCCCGCGAGACCGCGCTGACCCCCGCCGCCCATCTCACCTGCGTCGGCGCCACCCGCGGGGCGATCGACGATATCGCTCGTGGCTACTGGGATGCCGGGGTGCGCCACATCGTCGCCCTGCGCGGTGACGTGCCGGGCGGCGGCGCCTACGTACCGCACCCCGATGGCTATGCCTACGCGTCGGATCTGGTCGCCGGGCTCGCCAAGGTCGCGCCCTTCGAGATCTCGGTCGCGGCCTACCCCGACATCCACCCCACCGCACGCAGCCCGCTCGCCGACATCGAAAATCTCAAGCGCAAACTCGATGCCGGCGCAACGCGGGCGATCACCAACTATTTCTTCGAGACCGATACCTTCCTGCGCTACCTCGATCTCTGCCTCGCCGCCGGCATCACCGCGCCGATCGTGCCGGGCATCCTGCCGGTGACCAATTTCGCCCAGGCCAAGCGCTTCTCGGAACTCTCCGGCGTCAGCCTGCCGGCCTGGCTCGGCCACATGTTCGAAGGCACCGATGAGGACCCCGATCTGCGCCGCATGATCGCGGCGATCGTGGCGGCCGAGCAGGTGCGGCTGCTGCAGGCCAACGGGATCGACGAGTTCCACATCTACACGCTGAACCGCCCGGAACTGACCCACGCGCTCGCCCATATCCTCGGCGTGCGCAGCCAGGCCTCACCCGCGGCCGGGTAGCGCCGGGCTGTCGTGGCGGCGGAGCAGGAAGCGCCGCGCGAGGTCGGCATAGCCGCGATAGACCAGCCCGCCATTGGCGTGCAGCAGCGCCGCGCGGTGGGCATGATACCAGCGGGGCAGGCGGTACCACGGAATGCCCGGCGCGGCGTGGTGGGCAGCGTGCAGGTTGTTGAACAGGAACAGCGGCCCGAGCAGCCAGGAACCCTCCACCACCGCCGTCCGCCGCGCCGGATCGGCGGCGGCGCGATGCTCGGCGAAGGAGCGGATCAACAGCAGCGATGTGCCGGGGAGCACCATGCCGAACATGTAGTACGCGAATCCGACGTGGCATACCGGCCCGAGCCACAGCAGCACCGGCAGGCATAGCGCGATATGTTCCGTCCAGATCCGCCGGCTGTCGGCCGAGCGCGCCAAATGCGCGGCCTCCGCGATCAGGAAGCCGCCGATCGACCAGAACGGGCCGATCAGCAGCCGCCCCGCCAGAGTCATCTGCGCGTTCAGCGCCGCCCGGCGCAGCGCCCCGAACCCGGCCCAGGCGGCCGGAGTGACGTAGCGCGACTCCGGGTCCTCCAGCGGATCGGTGAGATGCGCGTCGCGATGGTGCTGCAAATGCGAGTCGCGATAGATCGGGAACGGTAGCCACAGCGACAGCGGCACGCTGGCCAGCGCGTCATTGACCGCGCGGCTGCCGGTCGGGTGGCCGTGGATCAGCTCATGCTGCAACGAGCTGTGCCAGGCGATCAAAACCGCCCCGGCCGGGCAGGCGATCCACCATGCCAGCGTGGCGGCGTGCCATGTCAGCACCAGCCAGGCGCCATGGATGAACAGCGTGAGGGCGATGGTCGGCCATTCCAGTCGGGTCATGCGTCGTGCTCGTGCGTGCGCCGCGCCGGCGGGGTTCCGGCCGGCGCCCTGGGAGCATAGTCTGGCGCCAAACCTGGAGGAAACCGCCATGATCGAAAACCCGCCGCTGCTCACCATCCATCGCGGCTTCCGTCGGCCCGACAAGGCCCTGCTCGAGGCGTTCCGCGGCGCGCAGACCTCGCATCTCGCCGATGCCATGGAAGGCCGCGGCGCGGTGGATTGGCGGATCAAGCCGCTCGATCCCGCGAATGCCAGCTTTGTGGGGCCCG
Organism: uncultured Rhodospirillales bacterium; assembly: GCA_903928045.1. The sequence goes on along the minus strand of CAIYPH010000035.1, from coordinate 805 downwards.
CCTTGCCCGCCCATTCCTACCCCGCCGACATCGTCGGCATGATCGGCGCCGCCCTGGAGGCCGAGCCCGGTGACGTCATCATGTGCGCCAATGACGGCTACACCGGCACCGCGGTCATCGGCGATCTCGCGGCCGGGATGATGCGCAACAAGGGCGTTGTGGCCTTCGTCACCGACGGCCTCGCGCGCGACAAGGCCGGCATTATCGCCACCGGCCTGCCGCTGTTCGCCATGGGGATCTCGCCCAATTCCCCCGCCGCCAACGGGCCGGGCATCGTCGGCGCCCCGGTGGTGCTGGGCGGTGTGCATGTGTGTCCCGGCGATATCGTGGTCGGCGATGCCGATAGCGTGGTGGTGATCCCGCTCGACCGCGCCGAGGCGGTGTTGGCCCGGCTCCGAGCGATCCAGGCGGCCGAGGCGACGGCGGAGGCGCAGGTCAAGGCGGGGGCGACCTATTTTCCGTCGTGGAAGGCGTTGCAGGATGGGGCGCGGGTAATTGAGTAAAGCAAATAAGAAAGCGGTTCTTTTTTAGAAAAAAAGAACCAAAAAACTTTCATCCGTTTGGTGCGGAGTCCCTCCGGGCCTCAACCACCCCCTCATTTCGTCTATGCAAATAGCCCGTTAAATTGGCTGGCCTGTGAGACGGCCTTGGCGAAGGCCATCAGGAGAGGGGCGAGCCTGTGCTCCGGCATGTTGGGGATGAGTTCGTAGAGCATGCAGCCCTGGCGAAAGAGCGAATGGCTGCGGGTTTTGGATGTGTTCGATTTGAGTTGCCGGTCCATGCCGAGGCTCTCGCCGACGGTGCC
>CAIYPH010000034.1 GCA_903928045.1 uncultured Rhodospirillales bacterium | reverse complement strand
CGCGGGCATGACAGCCACGGCGTCGGCATGCTCGTCGCCTATGTCAGGGACTATGAGGCCGGCACGCTGAAGCCCAACCAGCAGCCCGAGATCGTCTCCGATACCGGCACCATCGCGGTGTGGGACGCCCACGCCGGCTACGGCCAGGTGATCGCCCGCCAGGCCGTCGAATGGGCGATCGGCGCCGCCAAGACCCATGGGGTGGCAGTGAACGGCCTGCGCAACGCCCACCATATCGGCCGCGTCGGCACCTACGGCGAGATCGCCGCCCGCGCCGGCATGGTGTCGCTGCATTTCGTCAACGTCGCCTCCGGCCCGCCGCCGGTCGCCCCGCATCGCGGCAAGGAGGGGCGCTTCCTCACCAACCCCGTCTGCATCGCCATCCCCGGCACCGGCACCAACCCACCGATCCTGCTTGATTTCGCGACCTCACGCGTCGCCATGGGTAAGGTGCGGGTGGCGCACAACGCAGGCAAGCCGATGATCGACGGCGCCCTGCTCGACCACGACGGCCGCGCGACCACCAATCCCAGCGTGATGTATGACGAGCCCGGCCGCCGCGGCGTGGTGCTGCCCTTCGGTGAGCACAAGGGGTCCGGCCTCGCGCTGATCTGCGAGTTGCTCGCCGGCGCCATCGTCGGCTCCCCGTCGGTTGCGACGATGACCCCGCCGGAGCGCGGCATCATCAACGGCATGCTGTCGATCGTCATCGACCCAGCCCGCCTCAACAACCAGGATGCGATGCTGGCCGGGATCGACGAAATGGTCGCCTGGGTGAAATCGGCCGCCCCGGCAGACCCCGACCTACCGGTGCTGATCGCAGGGGAACCCGAGCAGATCGCCCGCGCCGAGCGCATGGCCAACGGCATCTATGTCGATGAGACCACCTGGGGGCAACTGGCCGAGATCGCCCAGCGCTATCAGATCCCCGTGCCTGGCTGAGGCACGCGCGACACAGTGAAAGGAAGGGCTCCTTTTTTGAAAAAAAAGGAGCAAAAAACTTTCATCCCTTTACCGCGTACCGCTCCCAGCTATCCGAGCGGTGTACGCCAACGGCATGGATGGATCGAAAAGTTTTTTTGGTTCTTTTTGTTCACAAAAAGAACACCCTTCCCTTCACTTCGCCGCCGCAGGCCTAAAGCCGAACGCCGCCTCGAACCGCGCCGCAAACGCCGGCCACACCGCCGGATTCAACACCCGCGAGGCCGCCCGCCCATCCAGAATATCCAGCATCTGCTCGGCCGCGATGCGGGCGATATTGGCGCGGGATTCGCGGGTTACGCCGGCGGTGTGCGGGCTCACCAGCACGTTGTCAAACGCCATCAGCGGATGGTCCTTCGGCGGCGGCTCCTTGAACCACACGTCGAGTCCGGCCCCGGCGATGGCCCCACTGCGCAGCGCCCCCACCAGCGCCGCCTCGTCATGAATGCCGCCGCGGGCGGTGGTGACGAAGTAGGCGTGTTTCTGCATCAGCCCGAACGTGCGTGCGTTCATCAGGTTCAGGGTTTCCGCGGTGCGCGGGCAGTTGATGGAGACGTAGTCGGCCTGGGCGAGCATCTCGTCGAGCCCGGACTTGGTGGCCCCCTTGGCGGCGATTTGCTCGGCGGTCAGGTACGGGTCGTAGGCGAGGATGCGCATGTTGAACAACACGCGGCACAACTCGGCGAGCCGCCCGCCGACATGGCCGAGGCCGATGATGCCGAGGGTTTTGTCCTTGAGCTCGGTGCCCATATAGGCGTTGCGCTCGATGCCGTCGGAGCGGCGCATGAAGCGGTCGGTTTCGATGATGCGCTTGGCGAGGCACAGCATCATGGCGAGCGCGTGCTCGGCGACGGCCTCCTTATTGCCGCCGGCCTGATTGACCACCAGCACGCCAGCCTTGGTGCAGTCATCGAGATCGACGGTGTCGTAGCCGGCACCATTGGTGGAGATCACCAGCAGGTTGGGCGCGCGGGCGAGCAGGCCAGCATGGGCGTGGAAGCCGGGGTCGAGTTCGTCACGGGCGGAGCCGATCTGGAAGGCATGGGCGGCTTCCAGCACCGGGCCGGCCTCGGGGGCGGCGGCGTCATTCTCCAGGCGATCGACGCGGATATCCTCGCGGGTGGCGAGGATATCGAGGAAGTTATTGGCGGCGACACGATCGACGTAGAAGACGCGCTTGGTATTGACGGCCATGCGGACGGTTCCGTTGCTTGGTGATTGTGCGGAACCCTACCGTCCCCCTCAATCTCCGGCAATCCGCAACGCCTCACCGGTCATCGCAGGGATCACACCAGGCAGCATTTCTTGTACTTCTTCCCGCTTCCGCAGGGGCATGGATCATTGCGGCCGATTTTCACCGCCTTAACGATGGGTTCGCCAGGGAGATCGCGCTCGGCGCGTTCCAAACCGTTAATGAAAGCCTCATGATAGTCCGGAACTGGGGTCGCACGCTCGGCGCGCAGCCCAAGCATGATTTCAACGTCCTCCAGGTCGCCAGCTACCGAGATATCCACCGCGTCATCCGCAAAGGCCGCGCGAATGGCGTCGATCAACTCGACGGCCCGAATATCGGCACAGGCAATCATAACAAACCCGTTGGCCACCTCGTCGCGCACCGGATAGCCGGCGAGAATGCGTTCGAACCGGTGAAGGCACCCCGCGCGAAGGTCGGGATGAAATTGGGCAATCGCACCGAGCGCACCAATCAAATTGAGCCGCGTGCCGAAGCGGGTATCCGGATGCACCAGCAATCGCTCGACCGGCGCGAACGCCGCGGCGCCGATCATGCCGAGGGCGGCTGGAATGTCCCGCTCGGCGGCATGGTCCTCATCGTCGGCGTCTTCCAACGCGGTCAGCAACGGCTTAACGGCCGCGTCGGCCCTCATCTGGCCAAGCGCGCGCCAGGCGTGCACCTGCCCCCATGCGGCCGGGTCGTTTTCTCCGGCGCCGGCCGACCAATCCGTGGCGAGCCGGATAAGTTCTGGGATGTCGGCCGTGGAGAGCCCGTACTCCCCGGCATAGTCGGGCCAGGAATGATGGTCTTTCACCTCGTGAGCGCCGATCGCCAGTAATTGGCTGACTAGTGGCGCGTACCGGGCGGGCATGTCAGCCTCAACGGATGGCATCGAGGACCTCCTATAGGGATCGACCAGCCATTACCCCGCCGCGCCGAACCGCTCAATGCGATACCAGGGATTGATCGGTGTGCCATGCAGCACCGTATCCGCGGTGAGCTTCCCGCTGATTGGCCCCAGCGTATACCCATTAGCGGTGAGCGCGTTGTAGTAGCCGGGCAGGCCGGGCACGTCGCCGAGCAAGGGCGCGCGGTCGAGCGCGGTGTTGATGCCGGTCCAGCTGCGGATGATCTGCAGGCCGCGCAGCTCGGGGAGTGCCTGCGCGGCCACCCAGAGATTGCCCTGGATGTTCCGCCGCAAATTGCGGGTGCGCCCATCGCGCGGATCGAAACTGCCGAACCAGCCGCCGCCGATCAGCAACCCGCCGCTATCCTGCTGCTTCAGCGAAAGATGCCGCCCGGCCATCGCCACCAGCCCCTCGACCATGCGCGGCGCCGGTTCCGTCACGATCACCTGCTGCACCGTGCCGGTCACCGGCAAATCGAGCCCGACCATGGCGCCGATCACGGCCCCCCATGGTCCCGCGCAATTCACCACTTTCCCCGCGGTCACGTCGCCCTTGCTGGTGCGGATGCGCCAGGTCGCCCCCTCGCGGGACAGCCCCGAAACCTCGGCCCCCTTCAGCATCCGCGCCCCCTTGGCCTGGGCGAGGCGGGCCAGCGCCATGGTGCCGCGCAACGGGTCAATGCGGCCTTCGCCCGGGCAGAACACCGCGCCGGCCAGATTGGGCGCGAGATGCGGCGCGAGGCGACGCAACTCATTGGCGCCGATGATCTCGGTCTGCACGCCGTAGCGATGCTCCAGCGCCACCTTGCCGCGCAGCCATTCCAGCCGCCCCGGCGTATCAGCCAGGACCAGCCCGCCGGGGGTGGAGATACCGAGCCCCTCGCCGGCATCGGCGGCGATCTGGCTCCACAGCGCCACGCTTTGCGGCCCGAGCGGCAAAGTATGCGCGGCGTGGCCGCCGTCATCAGGGGTGCCGGGCACGCCAAAATCATAGGGGATGAGCTGCACATGCAGGCTGCCGGCATTGGCGGTGGAGGCGGCGAGCCCGGCCTCGTCACGATCGATCACCAGCACATCGGCGCCCTCCTGCGCCATGTAATAGGCGGCGGAGAGCCCCACCGCGCCGCCGCCGATGATGACGATATCGGCGTGGCGATCGGCCGCGCCGGAGGGGGCAATCGGCACGCGGCGCTGATTGGGCGCGGGCGCAATCAGCAGCGGCGCCTCGAATTCCGCGACCTCGAACATCAACGGCGCCGCCGGCACCGGCTTCACCGGCACCCGTGGCGCGGCGAATGCATCGGCCGAGGGCTGATCCGGGCAAAGCCGGGCGATGGAGGCGGCGCAGAACCGCCCCTGGCAGCGCCCCATTCCCGCCCGCGTCGCCCGCTTCAGCGCGGCGATGGAAACCAGCCCATGCGCGATCTCCTCGCGCAGCCGCCCCGCGGTGACCTCCTCGCAGCGGCAGACGATGGTGTCATCGGCCAGCAGTTCCGGCCCGGGAGGACGAAACAGCGTCCACAAAGCATCCTGGAACGCCTGTGCGCGAGCAATCTCCGCGGCGTCGCCTGCATTGGCGGAAGCGGCAAACCCAAGATCCCGCGCCGCCGCCGCCCCTGCGATGCGCCCCTTGGCCAGCGCAATCCGCGAGCCGCCGAGTGTCGCGCCATCACCAATCGCGAACACTTCGCCCAGTGCCGTCCGCCCCTCCGCATCCGCCTCGGTGGCGAGATGACCGAGCCCGACATCGACGAAGCGGTGCGGGATATCGAGCGCCCGCGCCAGCCCGGTCTCCGGCTGGAAGCCGAGATTGAGCGCCACCGTATCGGCCGCGATCACCTCCTCTCCAGCAGGCGTGCGCAGCCGCACTTGCGCCACCCGGCCCTCGCCCTCCAGCGCCACCACCTGGCCGCCCCAAATCAGCCGCACCCCGGCCGCGCGTAGCGTGGTGAGATAGGAGAGCCCCTGCCGCGCCAACCCCGGCGCCGCGCGCAGCATCGCCCAAGCCTGACGCAGCCCGGCCAACCCCGGAAACGGCGAGGCCTCCACCACCGCCGCCACCCGCACGCCACCCGCGATCAACTCGCAGGCGAGTTGCAGATTGAGCGGCCCATTCCCCGCGATCACCACCGATTCGCCCGGCGAGACGCGCTGGGCGCGCGCCAGGGTCTGCAAGGCCCCAGTCGTCATCACCCCCGGCAGCGTCCACCCCGGCACCGGCGTCGGCCGCTCATGCGCGCCCGGGGCGAGGATCAGCCGCTTCGCCCGGAACGTCACCGCCCGCCCATCGACAATCGCCGCCACCTCATCCGCCGCGAAAGCCGCCCAGACGGTGACGGAGGTCAGCAACGTGATACCCGACTTCGCCGCCTCGTCCCGCAGCGCGTTGCCCTCGCGGAACTGCGCGTCCGGCGCACTGTCGGCATGCGAAGGCGCGAGGCGCTTATGATACTGCCCGCCCGGCGCATCCCGCTCATCGAGCACGATCACGTCCGCGCCAGCGCGCGACGCGGTCAGCGCGGCCGACAGCCCGGCCGGCCCGGCGCCGACGACCAGCACATCACACGCCCGCATCTCCGCCTCGTCGCCGGCGGGGAAATCGCCGAGCACCAGCTCCTCCGGCGCGCCGGAGGTCACCGCCATCCCGTCGCGCACCTTCTCCAGGCAGGCACGGCGGCCGATTTCGCCATCCACCGTCACCACGCAATCGAAGCACGCCCCCATGCCACAATAGAGCCCGCGCGGCGCCCCAGTCGCGGTCTCGCGGAACGTGGTGATCCCCGCGGCCGACAGCGCGGCGGCGACGGTTTCGCCGGCAAGTGCTGCGATCCGCCGCCCCTCGAAGGTGAATTCCACGGCGGCGGCGGCGGGCTGGATGGTCGGGTGAGCGAGGCGCATGCGAATTCCTTGCGGGCGGCGGCCAAATCGGTTGCACTGCAACACTTCAAGGCTGACACAGCTTCACGACAACGCAAGAGGCGAACGAATGGCGACGTATGATCTGGTGGTGCGCGGCGGCACGGTGGTGACGGGCACGGATGTGGGGCGGGCGGATGTCGCCATCAAAAACGGCCGCATCGCCGCCATCGGCGAGGGCTTCGAAGGCACCAACACGATGGATGCCGGCGGCCTGCTGGTCCTCCCCGGCGGCGTCGATACGCATTGCCATATCGAACAGCTCCAGGAAGGCGGCGGCGCCGATGAGGAGACCTGGTCCACCGGCAGCACCGCCTGCCTGGCCGGCGGCACCACCTCCGTCGTCACGTTCTCCACCCAGTTCAAGGGCCACGGCATCCTGGAGCCGCTGGCCGAGTACCGCCGCCGCGCCGCCAAGGCGATGGTGGATTACTCCTTCCACCAGATCATCACCGATGCGTCCGATGATGTGATCTGGAAGGAAATCCCCGAGGTCG
>CAIYPH010000033.1 GCA_903928045.1 uncultured Rhodospirillales bacterium | reverse complement strand
CAGGGTGGCGACCAGGCTGCCATCGGCGCGGCGGATGCGGGTGACGGGCAGCGAGACGAGGTCCGCCTCGGTGTGGACGAAGAAGCGGCCGGAGGGGGCGCGATACCGGCCGGTGTCGAGTGGCGGGCGGATGTGGTCGCGGGGGACGCGCTTGAGGGGGATGGCGAGCTGGTGGTCGAAGTCGCCGGGGGTGAGCACGGAGAGGGGGCCGCCATCGAGGGGGGCGCGGCAGAGGGTGCGGTGATAGGGGTTGCTGCCGGGGGCGAGGCCGGCGGCGGTGAATTCGACGGTACGGGCCGCGGGGTCGACATGGAGTAGGTCTCGGACGTTCCAGTCGCCTTGGGTGATGGTGGCTTTGCGGGCGCCGGTGGCGAGGTCGTGCAAGGAGAGATGGCCCCAGCCGGTGGCCTGGGAGTACCAGAGGAATTCCTCGGAGGCGTCGAGGATTTTGATGCAGGGGAGGCCGAGGGTGGAGAGCTGGTTGTCGATGAAGGTGGCGGCGGTTTCGCTGTGGATGATGCGGTGGGCGCCGGCGGTGGTGAGTTCGTGCAGGGACTGGCGCTGCCAGAGGCGGTCGCGGTCGAGGTAGAAGACGCGGGTGGAGTCGGCGGCCCACCAGGCCTCCTCCTTTTCGATCGCGGTGGTCATGCCGGTGACGCAGGGGCCGGCGCCCGGGGTGATGGCGCCGGTGGCGACGTCGATGATGTGGTGGGTTTCGAGGGGGAGATGGGCGTCACCGCTGAGGGCGAATTTCATGCTGTGGAGTTTGGGGCGGACGGAGCCGTCATCGGGGACGTGCTGGAGGAGGGGGAGATCGAGCACGTCGCGCTCATCGAGGCGGGAGGTGAAGAGGTGCCGGCTGTCGGGCGACCAGAGGACGTTGGCGGGGAGGGTGATGCCGCGGCGGGCGAGGGTGACGGTGGTGAGGTTCATGTCGGGCGATTTGGCCCAGGCGTGGTGGGCGGCGCCGTCATGGGTGAGGCGGCGTTCCTGGTTGGTGGCGGTGTCGCGGAGCCAGAGGTCGTGGGCGCGGACGAAGGCGGCGAGGGTTCCGTCGGGGGAGAGGGTGTCGCCGGGGCGGGTGGGCGGTGGGGTGAGGGTGGCTTCGAGCGCGGCGGGGTTGGCGGCCGGGCTGGCGGCGCCGGTGGCGGCGTCGACGAGCATGATGGTGGTGCCGGTGGGGGTTTCGTGGCGGTACCAGAAGCTGTCGGTGTCGCCGATCCAGTGCGGGCGGATTTGCGGGTTGTAGAGGAGGGGGCGGAAATTCTGGGCGAGGAAGCGTTCGGCGCGGGCGCGGCGTTCGGGGGTCAGCATGGGGGGCCTCAGGTGATGGTCGATTTCTGGGAGAGGTCGCCGCCGCGCCAGAGGTAGACGGCCAGCAGCGGGGTGGCGCCGGTGCGCATGGCGTGGGGCAGCCAGGAGGGGTGATGGATGGGCGTGCCGGGGGGGATGGGGGCGAATTGGGCGTCGCCGCGCCGCCAGTCGGCGGTGCCGGCGAGAGGGATGTAGAGTTCTTCGGCCTCGTGGCGGTGGCTTGGGTAGTGGGTGTGGGGGCCGAGCAGGAGGAAGCCGGCGGCGATGGTCTCGCTGGGGACGGGGCCGCGCTGCCCGACCAGTTCGGTCCAGCCGTAGCGGGCGAGGAATTCGGACGGCAGGTCGGAGGTGCTGT
>CAIYPH010000032.1 GCA_903928045.1 uncultured Rhodospirillales bacterium | reverse complement strand
TCTTTTTTCCAAAAAAGAACGACTTATTTTGTTGTTTTGATATCGTAACATTTATGCCGCAGTTTTGCGTTCGCTCGCAGGTGCCATTTTTGCCTGCGGCGGCGCGCGGGCGGAGCGGCGGCCGGGGGCGATGGGTGCGGTTTGCGGGTGAGGGAGGGTGCGCAGGCGGGCGCGGGGCGGAATGCGGGCGCGGGCCGGGCGGGTGGGCGCGATGCGGGCTTCGGCTGCGATATCCGCGAGAATCTGGGCCTCGGCGCGGGTGAGCTGGGCGATGAGGCGGGCGTGGAGCCGGCGATCGGGATGGGTCGGTGGGAGATCGGCGAGGTCGGCCAGCCAGGTGTTCAGGAGCGCGAGCACCAGACGCACGACCACCAGCGCGGCCGCGAGGCCGGCTTGGTGAGCTGCTGAGGGGGCGGCGCGTGACACGGGGTGGGTGGCTCCTGGTTGGGTCCACGCACTATCGTCTATGTCACCATGCTTGACAAGGTAAATTTACTCAGGGTGAAAGAAATTTATCTGAAGCCGCGTCCCGATCATGGCCGGCGAAGCGGCAGTGCCGTTGACATGTGGCGAAGACGCATGCGAGCCTGTTTTCCCAATGAGCACGACCGCACGCAAGCTTGCGAACAAGCATTTCGTTCGCGCCGCCCTGGCATCCGTCGCCAATGCGAGCCCCGCCACCCTCTCCGCAGCGCTGGCGTCCGCTTACCATCCCCAGGCGGCCTGGCGCGGGTCACACCCGATGAACGAGATGACGGGCGTGACGGCGATTGCCGAGCGCGTCTGGCTGCCGTTGCTGACCAGTTTTCCGGACCTGGAGCGGCGGGAGACGATTCTGGTGGGCGGGGAATACGAGGGCGACGACCTGGTGGCGAGCGTGGGCCACTATGTCGGCACGTTCCAGCGCGATTGGCTCGGCATCCCCGCGACGTTCCGCACGGTCTATCTGCGCTTCGCCGAGGTGCATCGGGTGGTCGAGGGCAAGATCGCGCAGAGCACCGTGCTGATCGACGTGCTCGACGCGATCCGTCAGGCGGGGTTCTGGCCGGTGGCGCCGAGCCTGGGGGTGGAGGAGCAATGGCCGGCCCCGTTCACCTGCTCCGGCATCGTGCTGCACCAGACCGATCCGGCATTGGAGGCGGCGAACTGGGCGCAGACGCGCAAGATGCAACTGGCACTCGGCGATCATGGCGATGTCGCGCGCGATGGGCGCGACGCGCTGCTGATCCCGTCACAGCGCGAGGGCTGGCACCCCAAGATGATGTGGTACGGCCCCTGCGGCATCGGCACCGCCAGGGGGGTGGAGGGGTTCGTCGATCACCACCGGTTGCCGTTCCGCATCGCGTTCCAGAACATCAAGGGCTACCAGCACTATGTCCGCCTGGCCGACGGGGATATCACCGTGACCGGCGGTTGGCCGAGCGTGACCTGCGAACATCTCGGCGACGGTTTCATGGGCATTGGCGCGACCGGGCGCCCGGTGACGATGCGGGTGATGGATTTCTACCTGCACCACGAGGGCCTGATCCGCGAGAACTGGGTGCCGATCGATATCATCCACCTGTTGCTGCAGATGGGTGTCGACGTGCTGGGCCGGCTGCGCGCGATGCGGTGGCGGAGCGGGAGCTAGGCCAGCCGCGCCGAGCGAGCGGGAGCTACTCCGCGGCCTGCGCCAGGAAGGGCACCGGGGCGCTGGTCACCCGGCTCGGGCCTTCCGTCACCTCGTAGATTTGCGTTGTGAGGTTGGCGATGGTGGGGGTGGATTTGATGCGGGCGACGATGGGGCCGGCGAGGTAGGCCTCGGCATCGGCGCGGCTGGCGAAGCAGTAGAGGCCGCCGACCTTGGGGCCGCCGCCGGTGTTGAGCCAGATTTTCCACAGCAGGCCGGGCACTTGCAGGAAGGGCTGGGCGCGCTCCGGGTTGCCGTTCGCCGCGTGCAGCTCGGGCGACATGTTGGTGTATTCGAAATTGACTTGCAGCATGACGGCCATGGGTGCGTGCTCCGATTTTGGCGCGAGGTTACACGGTTGCGGCGGAGCCGAACAGCACCGTGACCTGGCTCGACAGCACGCCGCCGTTGCCGTGGGCCAAGGCGACGTCACAGCCGGCCACTTGGCGGGCGCCGGCATCGCCGCGGACCTGGCGGATGGCCTCGATCAGCACGAGCAGGCCGTACATGCCGGGGTGGCAGTAGGAGAGGCCGCCGCCGGAGGTGTTGACGGGCAGGCGGCCGCCCGGGGCGATGGCGCCGCCGGCGATGAAGCTTCCCCCCTCCCCTTTCGCGCAGAAGCCGAGGTCTTCCAGGAAGAGGATCGTGTTGATGGTGAAGGCGTCATAGACCTGGGCGGTGTTGACGTCCTTCGCGGTGAGGCCGGCCATGGCGTAGGCCTGCGCGCCGGAGCGGGCGGCGCCGGTGACGGTGAGGTCGGGCATCGAGGAGATCGACATGTGGGAGAGATGCTCGCCGACGCCGAGGACGAAGGCCGGCTTCTGGCGCAGGGAGCGCGCGCGGGCGGCCGAGGCGAGGATGATGGCGCCGCCGCCATCGGTGACGAGGCAGCAATCGCGCACCGTCAGCGGGTAGCTCACCATGCGGGCGCCAAGCACCTGCTCGATGGTGAGCGGCTCCTTTTCCCAGGCCACCGGGTTCAGCAGCGCCCATTGCCGCGCGGCGACGGCGACTGCGGCGAGGTGTTCGCGGGTGGTGCCGAACTGGTGCATATGACGCGAGGCGGCGAGCGCGTAGGCGCTGGCGGGGAGGAAGGGCTTGTAGGGGCTCTCATAGGGGTTGAACTCGCGCGGGCTGGCGGCGGCGCGGCTGACGCTGCGCTGGGTGCTGCCATAGGCGATCAGCGCGACCTCGCAGAGCCCATGCTCGATGGCGAGCATGGCGTGCTGCACGTGGGTCATGAGAGAGGAGCCGCCGATGCCGGTGCCGTCCTGGTAGCGCGGCGTGAGGCCGAGATATTCGCACAGCGAGAGGGTGGGCATGCGGAGTTGCGAGGCGTTGGTGAAGACGCCGTCGATGTCCGACAGTTTCAGGCCGCAGTCATCGAGGGCACGGCGGGTCGCCTGGGCCATGAGGTCGACCGGGGTGGTGCCGGGGGCGACCTGGCCGAGATCGGACTCGGCGGCGCCGACGACGGCGACGCTGCCGCGGGTGAGGCCGCTCATGCGCCTTGCTCCGGGGTGAAGACGGGGTAGGCGGGCTGCGCCTCCGTCGCCGGGTGCATGCGCACGCGCACGCGCATGCCGATGCGCACCGCCATCGGGTCCGTCTCCTCGACGCGGCTCATCAGGCGGAACCCCTCATCCATGTCGATCAGCGCCACGTTATGCGGCGGCTCGCCGCGGGTGTGCACCACGGTGGTGGCGTAGACGGTGCCGAGGCCGGCGGAGACCCGCCATTCCAGGGGGGCGCCGGTGCCGGGGGCGATGACGCGGGGGTAGAAGACGGCGGCGCCGGTGGTGGTGTCGACCTGGTAGGCCAGCTCGCCCTTGGCGCAATGGGCGGCGTAGGTGGCGTTGGGGGAGGCTGGGGGCATGGTGAGGGCCTTTTGGTGGGGGCTTTGAGCGCGTGATAGTGGGTGAGGAAGGCAAGTGGAAGGTAGCGCTCCTTTTTTGAAAAAAAGGAGCAAAAAACTTTTGTCAGTTGGGGTTTCGGGGGGATGGCGGTGTCGTCGTCGCGCTTGGGGAGCCCCCCGATCTACCGCCGCGCGGTGAGGCTGCCCCAGCGCGTTGGGCGTTGGTTCGTGCCGCTCCCGGCTATCCGGGAGAGGCACGCCAATGGCGAGAAACGAACAAAAGTTTTTTGGTTCTTTTTTCCAAAAAAGAACCGCTTGCTTCCTACTTGTAAACCCGCACCACCGCATCCGCCCGCTTCTCGATCCCCGGCAGAAGTTCGATGCCGATGCCGTTCTTGGAGAAATCGACGCTGATTTGGCCGTTGTGGACCGGAGGGACGGCGGTGACGAGTTCCTTGTACCAGCCGGTGTAGAAGGCGCGGACGCTTTCCTGGATGAGGGCGTTGGGGGCGAAGAGCGAGACGTGGCAGGAAGCCATGAAGACGACGGGGCCGGTGCAGTCATGCGGCGCGATGGGGGTGTGCCAGGCTTCGGCCATGCCGGCGATTTTGCGGGCTTCGGAGATGCCGCCGCACCAGGCGAGATCGAGCATGACGACGCCGGCGGCGCCGGTTTGCAAATAGTCGCGGAAGGAGTGGGTCATGGCCAGGGTTTCGGAGGCGCAGACCCAGGCCTTGGAGTGGCGGCGGTATTCCAGGAGGTCGGCGGGGTTGTCGAGGCGGAAGGGGTCCTCGTGCCAGTAGGTGTCGAACTCGGCGAGGCGTTGGGCGAGTTTGCAGGCCATGGGGAAGGACCAGAGGGAGTGGAACTCCACCATGATGTCCATCTTGTCGCCGACGGCGCGGCGGATTTTGCGGAAGGGTTCGAGGGCGGTGTTGAGCTCGGCTGATGTGATGTCGTAGCCCTGGCTGCGTTCCGCGGCGATATCAAAGGGCCAGATTTTCATGCCGGTGATGCCCTGTTCGAGCAGGGAGTGGGCGACTTCGTCGGCGCGGTTGAGGAAGCCGTCGAGGTCCTCGTAGGGGCCGTCGGTTTCGCCGACATGCCAGTTGGCGACGAGCTGGTTGGTGGCGTCGCGGATGTATTTGTAGCCGGCGCAGGTGTTGTAGGTGCGGATGGAATCGCGCGAACGGCCGCCGAGGGCGTCGACGAGGGGCATGCCGGCGGCTTTGGCGAAAATGTCCCACAGCGCGATGTCGATGGCGGAGTTGCCGCGGGTTTCGACGCCGGTGCCGCGCCAGCCGAGGTAGTTCACCAGCTCCTGGCGGCGGGCCTCGATGTGCAGCGGGTTTTTGCCGATGAGGCGGGGGCCGGCGGTTTCATGGATATAGGCCTCGACGGCGGCGGCGCCCATGAAGGTTTCGCCAAGGCCGGTGATCCCCTCGTCGGTGTGCACGCGCACCCAGATGAGGTTGGGGAATTCGCCGAGGCGGATGGTTTCGACCGAGGTGATTTTCATGGTTGCCTCCCCGCGTGGCGGGCTTGTTCGTATTGGGATGGGGCGTAGTCTTGCCCGAGCCGACCGCCAGCACAACAGGAGACGCCGCCATGAAGATCGACCGGATGCGCTGCTTCATGAGCCGGGATGGCAATCGCCCGCGGGTGTTGCTGGCGCTGGATACGGATGACGGGCTGACGGGGTGGGCGGAGTGCTACAATCACGGGCCGGATGACGCGCTGGCGCCGCTGCTGGAGTATCTGTTCGGGTTCATCCGGGGGGAGGACCCGCGGCGGATTGAGTATCTGATCCTGCATTTGACGCAGCAATGCCGGTTTCCGCCGGGGGCGCTGGGGTTGGCGGCGATTTCGGCGATCGATCACTGCCTGTGGGATATTTCGGCCAAGGCGCTGGGCGTGCCGGTGTACCAGTTGTTGGGCGGGCATGCGCGAGATCGGGTGCGGGTGTATGCGGGGGTGTATACGGCGCTCGATCCGGAGGCGGCGCGGGATCAACTGGACGGGCTGAACGCGGCGTGGGGGATGACGGCGTTCAAGCTTTCGCCGTTCAGGATCGACCTGCACGCGCATCGCTGGGGGGAGGTGGTGCGGACGAGTGCGGCGTATTTCCGGGCGCTGCGGGAGACGTGCAGGGCGGATTATGAGTTCGCGTTCGATGCGCATGCGCAGATTTTCGAGCCGATCCAGGCAATTCAGCTCGGTAACGCGCTGGCGCCGTATGATCCGCTGTTTCTCGAAGAGCCGATCAGGATGGAGAATATCGAGGCGTGGGGGGCGATGAAGGCGCAGATGGCCTGCACGCTGGCGACCGGGGAGAGTCTGTATAACCGGTTCGAGTTTCTGCGGCTTTTGACGGTGCGCGGCGCGGACATCATCCAACCCGATATCTGCGTGGTCGGCGGGTTGCTGGAGATGCGCAAGATCGCGGCGATCGCGGAGGCGCATTACGTGACGGTGGCGCCGCATAATCCGATGGGGCCGCTGGCGACGGCGGTGAACGTGCATTTCGCGGCGTCACAGCCGAATTTCCGCATCCTGGAATACCGGCTGCCGCACCAGGCGCCTTATGTGAAGGACCCGTATCTGCCGAAAGACGGCTATTTGGAGCTGCGGCCGGAGCGCGCGGGTTGGGGGGTGGAGATCGACGAGGAGGTGATCAAGACGCCGGTGGTGACGCATTGGCAGCGGAAGTTTGCGCGGCGGCCGGATGGGTCGACGGGGTATATTTAGGAAGGCAGCGCTGCTTTTCGAAAAAAGAAGCAAAAACTTTGCATTCATTTGGTTTGGCGCTCTCCGGGGACACTGCGGAGCCAATGGATGAAAGTTTTTTGGTTCTTTTTTTCAAAAAAGAACCGCTTCCTTATACAACGGCTGCCACGCCACCTTCGGCCCTGGTCCGCGCTCGACCGCCAGCCTGGCGCGGAGGGCGGCGGTGGCGGCGGGGTCGATCACCGGCGGATCTCCGGCCGCCACCACCCCGTAGTCGCGGGCGGCCGCTTCGGGGGTGACGAGTTCGTCGCGGAGGTCTTTGGCGACGGCGGCGAGGTCGCGGGTGAGCGGGTCGCCCCAGCCGCCGGCGCCGGGGAGTTCGTGGCGGTAGGTTTGGCCGCGCTTGATGGTCATGGTGAGCTTGGCCGCGAGTTCGCCGCCATCGACGGTGTTGAGGCTGGGGGCGCCGGGGCCGCCGCCGTAGAGCCCGTAGGGGCGGTGGGTTTTGCGATCGGAGCGGACCTGCAGGATGCCCTCATGGGCGAGCATGCGGATGGAGCGCGAGAGGCTGACGCCGCCGCGGAAGCGGCCGGGGCCGGCGGTATCGGGCACGAAGGCGTAGTCGTCGACTTCCAGCGGGTTGTCGGCCTCGATCACCTCGATGGAGAAGCTCGCCATGTTCGCGAACATGGTGGTGTTGCCGTCGAGCCCGTCGGCCCAGGGGCGGGCGCCCCAGGCGGCGGAGAGGAAATCGACGTAGATGAAGGGTTTGCGGTCCTCATCGTAGCCGCCGATGGTGATGCCGGTATTGCCGCCATCCGAGGCTGCGAAGACGCGATCCGGGTAGAGCATGGCGAGCGCCCCGAAGGCGCAGTCGGTGGCGCGGAAGCCGGTGAGGCCGCGGGCGGCGCAGGCGGCGGGGAGCACGCCATGGGTGATGGTGCCGGGGGGGGCCACCACATCGATGCAGCGGAACACGCCGTCATTATTGGGCATGTTGATGGAGAGGATGGATTTCACGGCGGTGAAGCAGGCGGCGGCGGTGTAGCTCCAGGTGTTGTTGAGCGCGCCCTTCACCTGGGGGCTGGAGCCCGTCCAGTCGAACAGCATGTGCTCGCCCTGTTTCTTCACCCGGCATTGCAGGCGGATCGGGACACCGGCGTCGATCTGATCGTCGTCGATCCAGTCGGTGAACTCGGCCTCGCCATCCGGCAGTTCGGCGAGGCAGTGGCGGACCAGGCGTTCGGAGTAGTCCATGGTCGCCGCCATCAGGCTGCGCAGCCCGTCGGCGCCGTGCTGCGTGAGCAGGTCGGCGAGACCCCGGGCGGCGATTTCGCAGGCGGCGAGCTGGGCGCGGAGGTCCCCCATGACGCGGACGGGGACGCGGACGTTGCGTTCGAGGATGCGGAACAGCGTGGTGTTGGGCTGGCCGCGCTCGTAGAGCTTGACCGGCGGGATGCGGAGCCCCTCGGCGTAGATCTCCGTGCTGTCGGACGCGTTGGAGCCCGGGACGCGGCCGCCGACATCGGTGTGGTGGCAGATGGTGGAGGCCCAGGCGATCGGCTTGCCATCGGCCCAGACCGGGCGGAAAACGAAGATATCGGGCAGACGCATGCCGCCGTCGTAGGGATCGTTGAGGGCGAGGATGTCGCCTTCGTGGATGTCACCCTCGAAGTGGCGCAGGCAGGATTGTAGGGCGATCGGCAGGGAGCAGAGATGCCCGGGCAGGCTCAGCCCCTGCGCCACCAGGCGGCCTTCGCCGTCACAAATGGCGGCCGAATAGTCCATGTTATTGCGCAGCACGCCGGAATAGGCGGTGCGATAGATGGTGAGCGCCATCTCGTCGCCGAGCGCGGTGATGGCGTTACGGAACAGTTCCTGGGTGATCGGATCATGCATGGGAGGGGAGCCTACGCCGGGCTTCGCGTGCGGGGGAAGTGTAGGCAGCATGGGCGCATCGATGGAGGCTGTCATGATCACGGTTCACGGGTACACGCCGTCGGGCAATTGCTGGAAAGTGGCGCAGGTGTTGCGGATGACCGGGCAGGCGTTCCGCTGGGTCGAGGTGGATAGCAATGCCGGCGGCACCCGCACGCCCGAATTCCTGGCGATGAACCCGAACGGCAAAATCCCGACGGC
>CAIYPH010000031.1 GCA_903928045.1 uncultured Rhodospirillales bacterium | reverse complement strand
GTGACAAGGCGAAGCCGAGGCGATCGGCATAGCTGCGCCGGCCGCGCATCGCGGGCGAAACGGCGCCGACCTGGGAGGAGATCAGCCGCAGCCGCCGCGCATGGAAATGCTCACCCAGCGGCAGCGTCACCGCCGTATCGCCATACCAGGACGCCTCGACAATCCGCCCCTCGAAGGTGGCCTGGCTCAGCGCGGCGCGCAGCCCGGCTTGGTTGCCAGACGCGTGGACGATCAGTTCGCACTCGGCAGGTGCCGTATCAGGCAGGGCGAAATCGCAGCCCAGCGCACGGGCCAAGGCTTCGCGGCCAGGATCGATGTCGATCACCGTCGCAATGGTTCCGGGCAAATGGCTGATCAGGTAGCCGACCAGCAACCCGACCACCCCCGCACCGATCACGGCAATACGCTCGCCGGGCATGGGTGCCGCGTCCCACAGGATGTTCACCGCGGTTTCCATATTGGCGGCAAGCACGGCGCGGCGTGTTGGCACCACATCAGGCACCGGGATGCACATGGCGGCGGGGGCGTTGAAGACGTCCTGGTGCGGGTGCAGTACGAAGACGCGCTCGCCCTCCGCATCACCCACCATGGCGTAGCCGTATTTCACCGGGAACGGAAAATCCCCGCCCATCAGCGGCGCCCGCATCACGGCGTATTGGTTCTCCGGCACCCGCCCGGCGAACACCGTCGCCTCGGTGCCCCGCGAAATCCCCGACGCCAGCGCGGTCACCCGCCGCTCGCCCTCCGCGGGCGGCGGTAAATCCTCGGCGCGGATCTCCCCCTGCCCCGAAGCGACCGTCCAGAAGGCGCGGGCGATCATGCCGCCGCTCCGCGCAGGGGAATGTCGAGCAGCACGTCGGCGCCGAGGCGATAGACGTCCCAGGTGAGCCGCATCCCCTCCTCCGGCCGCGACACGCCGGCGAAGGCGAAGGCCGGGATGCCCTCACCGAGCAGCAGCGGCGCGACAGTGACGTGCAGCCGATCGAGCAGCCCGGCGGCGAGGAACCGCGAGACGGTGATCCCGCCCCCCTCGATGAAGATGCGATGCAGCCCACGCGCCGCCAGCGCCGCCAGCACCGCGGCGAGATCAAGCCCGCCGCCCCCGCGCGGCACGCCGACCACCTCGGCGGCGCCGTGGCGGGAGCCATCCGCGCGCTCCTCGGCGCAAATCAGCAGCGTCGGCGGGCCGTCGCGGAACAGGCGGTAGGATTGGGTGAGCCGGCGCTCGGCATCCAGCACCACGCGCACCGGCGAAGGCCCCTCGCAGCGCCTGGTGGTCAGCAGCGGATCATCGGCGCGCACGGTGCCGGCGCCGACCAGCACAACGTCAAACAACGCGCGCAGCCGGTGGGTGTGCAGGATGTCCTCCGGCCCGCTGATCCAGAACGACTCGCCGTTCAGCGTGGCGATCCGCCCATCCAGCGACTGGGCGATGCGGCCGAGCACCAGCGGCCCGCCGAGCAGCGGCGCGTAAATCGGCATGGCGGAAACGGCGGACGGATCGCGCGCCAGAACCCCCTGCCAAGTCGCCTCGTCGTCGCTGCACCGCATGGGACCGGCCTAGCATGCCGGCCCGCCCTGGGCCAGATCGACCCGAGCAGAGTTAGACCCGCGCAGACATCGCGATCGGCCCGCGTGCCGGCGCGGCGCTGGCCCCGTGGGCGGTGTAGCGCCCCGCCGGGCCGCGGCCGGATTTGCGCGCGGCACCGACGATTACGCCGACCACCTCACGATGCGCCGCGATGGCGCGTTGCAGCAGCGCCTGATTGGCCCGGGTCAGCGCCTCCAGCCGCACAACCGCCGCGCGGAGCCTCGGATCGCGCACGGGTGTGGCCGGGCTGACCTGCGATCGTGCCGCGGCCAGCGCAGCAACCGCGGAGGTTTTCGCGCCGCCGAGGCAGCCGACACGAGGAAAGTCCATCGCCGCGAGCGCCCCGTTCTCGGCCTCCAGCAAATCCGCCAATGTCTCGACCGCCGAGAGAAATCCTGCCTGTGTCATCCTGTTGCCCTCATTGCCTCTTGCTGGCGCAGCAGCTGGTTGAACACCGGCAACGCGATGCCGAGCCCCCCCGCCGCCGAGACCTGTTTCGCCATTGCCTGCGTCAACATCGGGCGCCAGCTTTCCTCGCCGCTGCCGCCGCCCAGGACGCCCTTGCTTTGATCGATCGTGGCGAACATCGGCTCCAGGAGGGCGCCGAGCGCCATCGCCTCAAAATCCTGCGCCGCCTTCCACAGCTTCTGCCCTTGCGGCGAGGCAAGCTGGGTTGGGTCGGGCGCGTGGGGGGTGGCGAGCACTCTCATCGCACCTGCAACTCCGCTTGAAGGGCACCAGCCGATTTAATGGCCTGGAGGATGCTGATCATGTCGCGCGGGCCGACGCCGAGGGCGTTGAGGCTTGCCACCAGGTCCCGCAGAGTGACGTTGGCGCTGAGGATGCCGAGCTTTTTGTCCGACGCATCATCGACCGAGACGTTGGTGCGGTTCACCGTCGTCGTGCTGCCGCCGGACAGGGCCCCGGGCTGGCTGACTTCCGGCGCCTCGGTGACCCTGATCGTCAGGTTGCCCTGGGCGATCGCCACGGTGCTGATCCGCACATTGGCGCCCATCACGATGGTGCCGCTCGCCTCGTCGATCACCACCACCGCCGAATTATCGGGGTTGACCGTCAGCTCCTCGATCCGTGCCAGTGCCTCGATGACATCGCGCCCGCCAAGCTCCACCGCCACCGTGCGCGGGTCGGTCGCCCGCGCCGTGTTGGCCCCGAGTGCCGCGTTGACGGCAGCGGCCATCCGGCGCGCGGTGGTGAGGTCTGGGTTGCGCAGGCCGAGGCGGATGGCCGATTTGTTGGCGAGCTGATAGCCGATCTCGCGCTCCACCGTGGCGCCGTTGGCAATGCGTCCGGCGGTCGGCACGCCCCTGGTGACGGAGCCGGCGGCGCCCTTGGCGGAAATCGCCCCGGTGGCGATCGCCCCCTGTGCGACCGCGTACACCTCGCCATCCGCGGCAAGGAGCGGCGTGACCATGAGGGTTCCGCCGGTGAGGTCCTTGGCGTCGCCGAGCGCGGAGACCGCAAGGTCGATCCGGCTGCCGGAGCGGGCGAAGGCCGGCAGGTTCGCGGTGACCATCACCGCGGCGACGTTCTTGGTTTGCAGCTTGCTTTCCTGGTCGCGCGTGTTGACGCCGAGACGCTCGAGCATGCCGATGAGGGATTGCCGGGTGAACACCGCCGAATCAAGCTTGTCGCCGGTGCCGTTGAGGCCGACCACCAGGCCGTAACCGACGAGCTGGTTGTCACGGATGCCCTCGACATCGGCGATGTCCTTGATCCGCACCTGGCCTGCCGCAGCCCCGCACCAGCAGGACAGCAGCAGCACGCCGAGCATCGCGCCCCGTCGTAGCATGTCGTCAACCATTGTCGGCCATATTCGCTGCATCACATGTCACCGAGAGCAAGGATCGCAAACGATGTGCCAGCCCGATCCCGAGGAATTCCGCCAATCCT
This sequence comes from uncultured Rhodospirillales bacterium, assembly GCA_903928045.1. The sequence goes on along the minus strand of CAIYPH010000031.1, from coordinate 1,277 downwards.
GCGTCCGCGCTGCCCGGCAGATTATGCCGGCCGGTCGGAATAGCCGGGTCGATGGCGCCTGAGATGCCGATCATCGGCCCGGCCGGCCCGGTCTCCCGCCTGTCCGGCAGCGCCGCGGCGGGCCGGCGGGCCGGCGCTGCCTTCCACCTGCCGGCGGAGAGCACCGCTTCCGCCGCCCCGGCGGCGCCGGCGGCCGAGGTATCTCTCAGCACCCTGCTGGCGCTGCAGGACGAGGCCGAGCCGGTCGAAGATCGCGAGGCCCGGCGCCATGCGAAGGACCTGCTGGCGGAACTCGCGGCCATCCATCGGGCTTTGCTCGGCCGGCCCGGCGCGGAGGACAGCCTGGCGCGGCTCGGAGCACTGTGCGCCGCCATGCCGGAAATGGCCCGCGAGCCACGCCTGGCGGAGGCGGTGGCCGCAATCCGGTTGCGGGCGCGGGTTGAACTGGCGCGCTACACCGCCGCTGCGCCGGCGGACACTCCGCGATGACCGCCGCATGAAAAAGGACAGTGAGGCCGACATTTCTCCGCCAACCCCTTGGCGCCCCGTAAACGCGCCGTTATAAGCCGCCCGAACTCGCCGCCCCCTCCGCCTCGCGGCGGGCACGACGACACGATGCAGGATCGCCACCACATGATGGTTACACTGCCGCCTGACTACCGACCCTCGGACGACGAGGTGTTCATGAACCCGCTCCAGCTGGAGTATTTCCGCCAGAAGCTGCTCAAATGGCGGGCGGAGTTGCTCCGCGAGGCGGATGGAACCCTGGCCAGCCTGTCCGAAGGCGGTATCCATGAATCCGACATCACCGACCGCGCCAGCGTCGAGACTGACCGCGCCCTTGAGCTGCGCACGCGGGATCGGGCACGCAAGCTGATCTCCAAAATCGATCAGGCGCTGCAACGGGTCGAGAATGGCGGGTACGGCTATTGCGAGGAATCCGGCGAGCCGATCGGCCTCAAGCGCCTTGAGGCACGGCCGATCGCCACCCTGTCGATCGAAGCGCAGGAGCGCCACGAGCGGATGGAGCGTGTTCACCGCGACGACTGATCGGGCTCGCGTCTTTCCCAACCGCCTGTCCGCGCCTAGACTATCCGGAATGCCTCATCCCGAGGCCCAGAAATCACGGAGGAACCATCCATGATCCGCCGCCGCCAACTCCTGCGCGCCACTGCCGGCGTGCTTGCCGCGCCCGCCATCGTCGAATCGGTCGGTGCCGCCACCGCGTTCGACTGGAAGCAGTTCAAGGGCCAGAAGATCGAGGTCAACTACCAGCT
>CAIYPH010000030.1 GCA_903928045.1 uncultured Rhodospirillales bacterium | reverse complement strand
TGCGCGGGCGCGGCGGGCGGGGTCGGGGATGCGGACGCGTTTGAGGAGGTCGACGGCGCGGGCTTGGGCGGCTTTGGCCCCGAGGGATTGGTGGATCATGAGGGTTTCGGCGATCTGGTCGCCGACGGTCATCACCGGGTTGAGGGAGGTCATCGGCTCCTGGAAGATCATCGAGAGCTGATTGCCGCGGATGGCGCGCATGGCGGGTTCGTCGAGGGCCAGGAGGTCCTGCCCGTCGAGCTTGACGGTGCCGGCGACGATGCGGCCGGGGGGGGAGGGGACGAGGCGCATGAGGGAGAGGGCGGAGATCGACTTGCCGCAGCCGGATTCGCCGACGATGGCCAGCACCTCGCCGCGGGCGAGGGTGAAGCTGAGGCCGTCGACGGCGCGGACCAGGCCGTTGCGGGTGAAGAAGACGGTGGAGAGGCCGTCAACTTCCAGGATGGTGTCGGTCATCCGCGCTGCCTTGGGTCGAGCATGTCGCGCAGGGCATCGCCGAGCATGTTGGTGCCGAAGACGGCGAGGCTGATGGCGAGGCCGGGGAAGATCACCAGCCAAGGCGCCGTGCGCATGTATTCGGCGGCGGATTCAGAGAGCATGCGGCCCCAGGAGGGGTGGGGTTCGGGCACGCCGAGGCCGAGGAAGGAGAGCGAGGCCTCGGTGAGGATGGTGGAGCCGAGCTGGGCGGTGGAGATCACGATCAGCGGCGCCAGGGTGTTGGGCAGGATGTGGCGGACGGCGATGCGCCAGTCATCGAGGCCGATGGCGTGGCCGGCCTCGATATAGGCCTGCTCGCGCAAGGCCAGGGTGTTGGCGCGGATGACGCGGGCGACGTAGGGGATCAGCGGGATGGAGATGGAGATGATGGTGTTCTGCAGCGAGGGGCCGAGGGCGGCGGACATCACGAGGGCCAGCACCAGGAGCGGGAGGGCCTGCATGATGTCGGTGACGCGCTGGACGATGAGATCGAACCAGCCACCGATATAGCCCGAGGCGATGCCGATGCTGACGCCGAAGATGCCGCCGAGCAGGGTGGAGCCGATGCCGACGGCCAGCGAAATGCGCGCGCCATGAACGATGCGGCTGAAAATATCGCGGCCCATCACGTCCGCCCCCATCCAGTGCGCGGCGCCGGGGCGGGCGAGCGATTGGGTGGGGTTGGTGGTGAAGGGGCTGAAGCTGGTCACCGCGTCGGCGAAGATGGCGGTGAGGACGAAGACAATCATGATCAGCGCGCCGACCGCGCCGAGCGGGTATTGCCGCGCGTAGTAGCGCGCCTTGGACCAGGCGCTGTCGGCGCCGGCACCGGCGCGAGTGAGTTCGGCGGAGTAGGTCATGGGGAGGAAGGGCTTCTTTTTGAAAAAAGAAGCAAAAACTTTTTATCCGTTTGGTTCACGGCTTCCCCGGAAGAGTCCGGCGCCAAACGGAGAAAAGTTTTTTGGTTCTTTTTTTCAAAAAAGAACCGCTTGCTTGCTTCCTTCATCGTTCAGTCCGAATACCGGATGCGCGGATCGAGCGCGGCGTAGAGCATGTCGACCAGGAAGTTGATGGTGACGACGACGACGGCGATCAGCATCACCAGGTTCTGCACGATCGGGTAGTCGCGGTTGCGGATGCTCTCGACCAGGAAGCGGGCGAGACCGGGGATGTTGAAGACGGTCTCGGTGACAATCAGCCCGCCGGCGAGGAAGGCGGCCTCGATGCCGATCACGGTGACGACGGGGAGCAGCGCGTTGCGCAGCGCGTGGCCGTAATTCACCGCGTTGGCGGAGGCGCCTTTCGCGCGGGCCGTGCGCACGAAATCCTGGCGGAGGATTTCCAGCATGGAGGAGCGGGTGAGGCGCATGATCAGCGCGGAGGAGCGGAAGCCCACGGTCGCGGCCGGCACCAGCACCAGCAGCACGGCATCGCCGAGGCTCTGCGGCGCCTGGGTGTAGATCGGCATCGAGCCGAAGGCGGCAACGAAGGCCATCAGCACGAGGAGGCCAAGCCAGAACGACGGCAGCGACAGGCCGGACAGGCTCAGCACCCGCAGCGCGTAGTCGATCCAGGTATTCTGGCGCACCGCGCTGATCACGCCGAGCGGCACGCCGATCAGCACGGCGAACAGCAGCGCGGTGGCGGCGAGGCGGGCGGAGACGGGTATGCGGGGCGCGATCTCGTCCCAGGTGGATTTTTCGGAGACGTAGGAAAAGCCGAGATCGCCACTCAGCATTCCGCCGATCCAGCGGCCGTACTGCACGGGGAGCGACTTATCGAGCCCGAGTTCCTGCTCGATGCGCAGCTTGTCGGCCGGGTTCACCATCCCGGCGCTGTCGAACAGGATGTCGACGATATTGCCGGGCACCAGGCGCAACAGCGCGAAGATGATGATGCTGATGCCGAACAGCGTCAGCACCATCAGCCCGAGCCGGCGGATCAGATAGAAGCCCAAAGATCAGTCCTTTGTCTGTTCGCGTGATTCACGCCGCCGTGTGATGCCACCTTTGGCGATCACGCTCAGCGATCCAGCCAGAGGTCTTCGAAGCGGTAGCCGTTGTAGGAGGAGTTCACCATCTGGGTGTAGCCCTTCACCTCCGGCTGCATGCAGGTGGCCATGCGGCCGTGGAAGATGATCGGGCGGGCCACGTCATTCTGGATCATGCGGTCGATCTCCCATACCATCGCGCGGCGCTTGGCGACGTCGAGCTCCTGGGACTGGATGTCGAACTGCTTTTCCAGCGCCGGGTTGCAATAGCCGGTGACGTTGCGCTCCGAGCCGCAGGAGTAGTTCTCGTAGAAGGCCTGGTCCGGATCATCCACCGCGTTGCCGGTGAGGTTGAGGCCGACCGCGTAGTCCTTGCGGGCCATCTTGCCGAACCAGACGGAGGTTTCCACCACGTCAAGCTCGCCGTCGATGTAGATCTCCTTGAGGTGATCGATCAGGATCACCGCGGGATCGCGGTAGGTGGCGGTGTTGCGGGTGCTGACCTTCACCTTCATCATTTTGTTGGGGCCGTAGCCGAGGCCCTCCATGATTTTTCGGGCTTCCGCGCGGCGCTTGGCGACATCAGGGTCATAGCCCAGCATGGTCGCGGTCATCTCCTTCGGCATGCCCCACACGCCCTCCGGCCCCGGCAGCATGGAGCCGCCCTGGTCGGCCGCGCCTTCGGAGAGGATGTCGATGAAGGCCTTGCGGTCGAGAGTCAGCGCCATGGCGCGGCGCACATCGGCGTTGTCGAAGGGCGGCTTGTCGCGGTTGACGATGAGGTTGGTCGAGACATTGGTGGGTGCTGCGACACATTGCAGCTTGGCCGACTGGCTCTTGAGATCGCGCACCAGGGGGATCGGCACTTCGAGCGGGAAGGTCATGTCGAACTTGCCGGCGACCAGGCCGAGCAAAGCGGTGGAGCGGTTGGTGACGATGGTGAATTCCAGCCCGTCGAGGTAGGGGCGGCCGGGCTTCCAATAGTCCGGGTTGCGGGCGAGGGTGATCGACTCGTTCTGCTTGAAGGAGACGAACTTGTAGGGCCCGGTGCCGATCGGTGCGGTGCGCTGCACCTGGGCGGTGGTGTGGCAGGGGTAGATCGGCGAGTAGCCCGAGGCGAGCATCGCGAGGATGGCGGGCTGCGGGCGGTTGAGGTGGAAGGTCACCTCGTCCGTGCCCTGCACGGTGATGTCCCGCACGTTGTTGAACCAGGCCTTGCGCGGGTTCTTGCGGAATTTGTCCGGCGTGAGGTCGCGCACCTTGTCGAAGGTGCATTTCACGTCATTGGCGGTGAAGGGCTCGCCGTCATGCCATTTCACGCCGCTGCGGGTCTTGAAGGTGAGGTCCTTGCTGTCGGCACTCCAGGACCAGGAGGCGGCGAGTTCCGGCACGATGCTCTCGGCCGAGTTCTGCGCCACGTCCTGCTTATAGATGACGAGGTTGTTGAACACGGGCATGAAGGGGAAGTTGGTGGAGTAGGTCGCCTCCTCATGGATCGAGGCGCTGCCCGGGCTGTCGCGATGCCAGAAGCGCATCACGCCGCCCTGCTTGGGCGTTTGCGCGGCGGCGGCCACCGGCACCAACATCGCGGCGGCAAGCGCCAGCCTGATCCATGCGGACATCGCGTTTCTCCCGTTCCCTGTGCGCAACTTAATCGCGTCGCGCCTGCAGGTTGCGACTAGCACATCGGATCGCCGGCGGCCAATCGCCGTCTAGCTTTCCGCGAGCGCGGCACGGGCCGCCGCGATGGCTTCGGCGAGCACCACGGGATCACCGATATGGTTCGCCAGCAGCAGCACCAGCGCCGCATCCAATGCCGCCGATTGCGCCGGGTCGATCGCCCGGTGCGCCTCAACGAGCAGCCGGTAGGCGGCATCCGGGTCCGCGAACCGGCTCTGCGTGTGCAAAATCATGCCTCCCCCCTGGCGCGAGCGAGTGCCGCCGGAATGGCGCCGGCGGCGGCGGCGCGGAATCGCCCGGCGACGTAGCCATCAGGCCGCAGCAAATAGGCATCGCCCGGCCCCGTGCCGTAGCGCGCGGCGAACAGCGGCGAAGCGGAGGCGTCGATCACCGCCACGCCAGGCACCTCCGCCCCGGCGCCATGCCGCAGCACGGTGAAACGGCATCCGGCATCGCGGAACGCCTCCGTGAGAAAGCCTTCGCCCAGCGGCACGTCGCGCAGATGGGCGCCCGGCGGCGGCCCCGCCTCCCAAGCATCGCCATCCCCCGTAGACAACTCAGACGCATAGACCGAGGGCTGCGACAGCCGGCCGGCATTGACCATCCGCTTGCCCACCTCATGCCCCCGCGCCAGGCCGAGCGCGACGTTGCGCAGCATCCGCTCGTACTCCGAATGCGGCGCGATGAAATCGGTGGCGCGGGTGGAGTTGAGGATATTGTCATCCGCCGCCTGCACCCGCTCCGCATCGTAGCTCGCCAGCAGCGCCGCCTCGTTGCCGCCGGCCAGGATCAGATCGAGCTTCCAGGCCAGGTTCTCCGCATCCTCCACCCCCGAATTCGCCCCCCGCGCCCCGAACGGCGAAACCTGGTGCGCCGCGTCCCCCGCAAAAATCACCCGCCCATGCACGAAACGCTCCATCCGCCGGCACTGGAAGCGGTAGAGCGAAATCCACTCGAACGCGAAATCCCCATGCCCCAGCATCCGCTCGATGCGCGGCCGCACCCGCTCCGGCCGGCGCTCCAGCTCCGGGTCGGCGTCACGGCCCAATTGCAGGTCGATCCGCCACACATCATCCGGCTGCTTGTGCAGCAAGGCGGACTGCCCGCTATGGAACGGCGGGTCGAACCAGAACCACCGCTCGGTGGGGAATGCGGCCCGCATCTTCACGTCGGCGATCAGGAACTGGT
>CAIYPH010000029.1 GCA_903928045.1 uncultured Rhodospirillales bacterium | reverse complement strand
TTTGGTTCTTTTTGTTCACAAAAAGAACACGCTTCCTTCATCGCATGCTTGCTTTCTCCTTTATCGCAGCGCTGCGGCATCATGTTGCGTTGCGCCGGCCGAGGAAGCGGAATTGCAGGGCGGTGAGGATGATGACGGCTGCCATCAGCACGACCGATTGGGCGGAGGAGGAGCCGATATCGAGGTTCACCACGCCGTCGCGGTAGACTTTGACGACCAGGGTTTCGGTGGCTTTGCCGGGGCCGCCCTGGGTCATCGCCTGGATGGTGCTGAAGGTGTCGAAGGCGGCGTAGACGACGTTGACGACGAGCAGGAAGTAGATGGTGGGCATCAGCAGGGGGAGGACGACGGTTCGGAAGCGGAACCAGCCCTTGGCGCCGTCCATCCGCGCGGCCTCGATGACGGATTTGGGGATGGATTGCAGTCCGGCGAGGAGGAAGATGAAGTTGTAGCTGACCTGTTTCCAGGCGCTGGCGAGGATGACCAGCAGCATGGCCTGGGCGTCGATCAGCTTGTAGTCCCAGTGGTAGCCCATCAGGTTGAGCCGGCGGCCGACGAGGCCGATTTGCGGGTGCATGATGAGCACCCACAGCACCGCGGCGATGGCCGGGGCAATTGCGTAGGGCCAGATGAGGAGGATGCGGTAGATGCCGCGGCCCTTGATCTCGCGGTCGGCGCAGACGGCGAGCACGAGGGCGACGGCGAGGGAGAGGGCGGTGACGCAGACGCAGAAGACGGCGGTGCGGCCGATGGTGTCGCGGTAGAGCGGGTCGGAGAACAGGTCGGCGAAGTTGGCGAGGCCGACGAAGTTTTCGTGCAGGCCGAAAGGGTCGGCACGGGTCATGCTCGACCAGATCCCCTGGGCCGCCGGCCAGTAGAAGAAGACGATGGTGAGCAGGAGTTGCGGCGCCAGCAGCAGCGCCGGCAACCCCCAGCCCGGAAAGATGGTGCGCCGTTCCACGCCGGGGGCCGGCGGGTCAGCCTTTCACCGACTTTTCGAACTCGCGCAGCACGCGATTGCCGCGGGTGACGGCGCTGTCGAGCGCGGCCTGGGCGGATTGCTGGCCTTGCAGCGCCTTCTCGAACTCTTCCTGCATCATGTTGCGGATTTCTGGCAGGCGACCGAGGCGCAGGCCGCGGGAGTTCTCGGTGACAGTGCCGCGGGTGAGCTCCTTGATCGGCAGGTCGGCGCTGATGTTTTTCTCGTAGTAGCCCTGGGTTTTCGACAGCTCGTAGCCGGCGAAGGTGACGGGGACGTAGCCGGTGTGCTGGTGCCAGGCGGCGGCGTTCTCGGGGGTGGCGAGGAAGGCGACGAACTTGGCGGCGGCAGCGTATTCGGCGGCGCTGCGGGTTTTCGTGGTCATGCACCAGAGGCTGGCGCCGCCGATGATGGAGTTGTTGGGCTGGGTGATGATCTCGGGGTCGTAGGGCATGTAGGTTTCGCCCCAGGCGAACTTGGCGCCCTTGATGACGTCGCCGCGCGAGCCCGAGGAATCGAAGAAGATGGCGGCGCCGCCGGCGGGGAGGATGGGGGAGCCGGCGTTGTCGCGTCCGGCGTAGCGGAAGGTGCCTTCCTTGGCCATGTCGAGCAGGCGCTGGATGTGCTTGACGTGCTTGGGACTGTTGCAGGCGAGCTCGGTATCCAGCCCGTCGAACCCGTTGGACTTGGTGGCGAAGGGCAGGTTGTGAAGGGCGCTGTACTGCTCGACGTGAATCCAGGTTGGCCAGGCCGTCGACATGGCGACGAGGTCGGGCACGGTCTGGCCGTCGGCCTTGGCTTTGGCCATGGTGGGGGCGGCCCATTTCTCCTTGAGCGCGCGGGCGGCGGTGACGACTTCCTGCCAGGTGGCCGGCGGCTTCTCCGGGTCGAGCCCGGCCATGGCGAAGGCGTCCTTGTTGTACCACATGACGGTTGTGGAGGAGTTGAAGGGCACGGAGGCCATGCGGCCGTCCGACAGGCTGTAGTAGCCGCGCACGGCGCCGATGTAGTCGGCCGGGTTGATCTTGACGCCGGTTTCCTGGCTGAGCTGCCATGCCTGCTTCACCGCGGGGCCGGCGGCGAGCATGGTGCCGGTGCCAACCTCGAAGACCTGGGCCAGATGCGGCGCCTGGCCGGCGCGCCAGGCGGCGATGGCGGCGGTCAGCAGGTCGGCGTAGCCGCCCTTGAAGATCGCCTCGACTTCGACCTCGGCCTGGCTGGCGTTGAAGGCGGTGACCAGGCGGGTTACTTCGTCGCCGAGGGCGCCGCTCATGGCGTGCCAGAACTGGATCTTGGTCTTGGCCTGGGCGAAGCCGGCGGCGGGCAGGGCGGCGGCGGCAGTGGCGGCCAGGAGAGTGCGGCGCTTCATGGATGGGCTCCTCGTGTGCATCGGCGTGCCCCCTAGGCGGGGGTTGTTGCCGCAGCATGGCACATTCGGGACAGTTCGGTGAAGGGTGCTTGCCGACCCGGCCGGCGCGCCGTTACACAGCGCTCATCAGCAAAGGATCGGCAGCGATGGACCTCAAGGCGCATATCCGCGGCATTCCCGATTTTCCGAAGCCCGGCATTCTGTTCTACGACATCGCGACGCTTCTGCGGGATGCGGATGCGTGGCAGGTGGCGATGGGGCGGATGGCGCGGGTGGTGCGGAAACATCAGCCGGACCTGATCGCCGGCATCGAGTCGCGCGGGTTCCTGATCGCGGCGCCGCTGGCGCTGAAGCTGGGCTGTGGCTTCATTATGGTGCGCAAGCCGGGCAAGCTGCCGGGGCCGACGATCGGGCATGACTATACTCTGGAATACGGCACGGATCGCATCGAGATCCAGGCGGATGCGGTGCAGCCTGGGCAGCGTGTGGTGGTGGTGGACGATCTGCTGGCGACCGGCGGGACGATGGCGGCGGCGATCGCGCTGCTGCGCAAGGTTGGCGCCGAGGTGCCGGCGGCTGCGGCGTTGATCGAGCTGACGTTCCTCAACGGGCGGAGCAAGGTGCCGGTGCCGGTGGATACGCTGATGGCCTACGACGAGTAGGCGGGCACCGTCTGGTCGGCGTCGAGCAGGGCCTGGAGCGCCAGGCGTTCGCCGGCGACGTCGATTTCGGGAGTGAGGGTTTGCAGCGCGTCGAGCGCGCCGGCGATCTGGCGGGCTGACCACAGGCGCTGCGTGGGTAAGGCGCTGGCGAGGCGGTCGATCCGCGGGGGAAGTGCGTCACGGAACAGGGTGGCCTCGCGGCGCATGACCGGGAGCCAGCGGGCGCGGAAGATCGGGGGCACTGCGTCCATCAGGTCGAGGCGTTCGGTCGTGCCAAGGTGGGCGAGGGCGAAGCGTTCGATATGGGCGTAGGCGGTGCCGATCAGGGGCATGGCCCAATAGAGGTCGGCGAGGTCATCATCGTGCGGCAGGCCACGCTGGGTGAATTGGGAGCAGCCGCGGGCGAGTTGGTCGACCGGTTTGCCGCCGTGGCGGCGCCAGAATAGCGGGTCCGGCACGTGGCGGATTTCGCCGTAGAGGGCGAGTTCGGCGAGCACTGCGTGGTCCCACCCGGGCCGGTAGGCGAGGGGAGCGAGCAGGTCGACGGTCGCGCGACGGTAGATGCCCCAGAAGGCCGGTGCGCTGGTGTAGCGGGCCATGACGTGGCGGGCGCGGGCGGCGGCGTCAGGGCCAGTGGCGTGCAGGCGATGCTCCGGCGGGTAGTGCTGCGAGATGCGTCGATCGTCGCCGAACACCACGCCGGCGGCGTGGCACATGGCGGTGGCGGGGTTGGCGCGCAACTCTTCCATCACGGCTTCGATGAAGTCGGGCGCCAAGAGATCGTCGGCGGTTTTCGGCATCACATAGTCGGATTGGCCGTGCCAGAAGGCTTTCTGGCAGTTGAGCACCGGGCCGATATTGGCGGCGTTGCGTTGGAGGCGGACGCGGCCGTCCGTTGCCGCGATATCGGCGACGATGCGGCATGTGTCGTCGGTCGACGCGTTGTCGATGACGGTGACGGTGAGGGACTGCCAGGTTTGCGTCAGCACGCTGTCGAGCGCTTCGGCGACGGTGGCAGCGCCGTTGTGGACGAAGAGATTGACGTCGACGGTGGGGCGTATCACGCGGTCTGCCGAGCGCACCAATCCTGCCAGGCCCGGCGCAGCGCGGCGCCGAGGCTGCGGCCGAAGCGCGGGCCGTCGCAGAGCGGGCTCGCGGCCATACGGGCGCGGAGGCCGCGGCGGGTTTGTGCGAGGGCCACGATGTCGGCCGCCTTGGCGATCGCGAGATCCTGGTAGGCGGCGAGGTCCTGCGCGATCCAGTCATCGAGGCCGATATTGGCGAGGTGGCTGGCGGAGTGGCGGGAGGCGAAGGTTTCGCCGGGCATGGTGATCACCGGCACCCCCATCCACAGCGCCTCGCAGGTGGTGAGGCCGCCGCTATAGGGGAAGGGGTCGAGCGCAATGTCGATCCGGCCGTAGCGGCGCAGCAACTCGCCGTGCGGGGCGCCGCCGAGGAGGTCGATCCGCTCGGCGCCGATGCGGTGGGCGGCGAACGCGTCGAGCAGGCCGGCGCGGGTAGGGGCTTCGCTTATCTGGTGGCACATGATGGCGAGGCGGGCGTTGGGAAGGCGGCGGAGGATGGCCGACCAGGTGGCGATGCCGGCGCGGGTGATTTTCGCGAGATTGTTGAAGCAGCCGAAGGTGATGTGGCCATTCGCCGCCGCCGGGAGGGGCGCGACATCCGGCGCATAGGGTGGCGGGCTGTAGCAGACATAGCCGTCGTCGAGGGGGAGCAGCCGCTCGCTGTAGAAGCGCTCGAAGCCGGCCGGGGTTTCCCACCGATCGGTGATGAACCAGTCCATCTCGGCAAGGCCGGTGCTGTGGTTCTGCGCGCCCACCCATTTGATCTGCACCGGGGCGAGGCGATTGGCGCACAGACCGAGCATGCCCTGGTCGCCATTGCCGCCGAGGTCGATGACGATGTCGAGTGCGTGGCCGCGGCATTCGGCGACGATTTCGGCGGGGGAGCGGTTGTCGAGCCGGGTCCAGGAAGCGGCGAGGCGTTTGAAGCGGCGGTGGATCGGGTCGTCGCCATGCTCCGGCCCGAGGCAATGCATTTCGAACAGCGTGGGGTCCAGCGTCTCGAAGCCGGCGACGGTCAGCCAGCCGACCGGGTGGGTCTTGAGGGTAGGCGAGAGCAGGCCGATGCGCAGCTTGCGTTCCGGTGCGGGTGGGTTGGGCCAAGGGGAGACGGCCAGGCGGGGGTGCCGCGCGCCGGCCTGCCGGGCAGCGGCGAGCAACTCGGTGCCGCCGATCCCCTCGGCATAGGGCAGCGCATTGCACAGCGTGCGCCAGGCCAGCGGCGAATCAGGCTCATGCGCGATCGCGCGGCGGGCGACGGCGATGCCGTCGTCCTGGCGGCCGAGGCTGACCAGGCAGTTCGACAGGTTGTTGAGCAGGCCGGTCTGGTCGCCATGGGCAGCGACGAGGGCCTGAAGATCGTCATGCGCCTCGGCAAAGCGGTGCAGGCGGATCATCGCGGCCGCGCGGTTGTTGCGCAGGTTGAGATCCTCGGGGTCGATGTCGATCGCGCGGTCCAGCGCCTCCATCGCCTCGTGCACGCGATTGGCGCGGACGAGGCACATCGCGAGGAGGCGTTGCGGCGTCAGTTCGTCGGGAGCCAGCGCGGCGGCGACCTCGAGGCACTCGATTGCTTCATCCCGCAGCCGACCGGCTTCCAGCAGTACCCCGAGCGCGGTGAGCAACGCGGGGTTGTCGGGGTCCCCGGTCAGGGCGACGCGCAGGCGGACGATCTCGGCCCCTCCTTCACCGGCAGTGGTGGCCGCCTCGGCGCGATGCAGAGCCATGGTGATATTGCCGGGTGCCAGGCGGGTGGCCTCGGCGAAGGCGGATTCCGCGGCTCCGGTGTCGCCCGTCAGCATCAGCGCGGTGCCCAGCGCGTCCCAGCCCTCCGGCAGGTCGGGCGCGCAGCCGCAGCAGCGCAGAAACAGGCTCTGCGCCCGCATGACCTCGCCGGATTGCAGCAGGATCACCCCAAGGCCGAGCATCGCTTCGGGGCGGCGTGGGTTGAGGCGGAGTGCCGCCTCATACGCTTCCGCCGCCTCGGTGCTTTTCCCGGCGCGGCGGTGGGCCTCGGCGATGCGCAGCGGCACCTCGTCCCACTGCGGCAGGCGGGCCGCTATATCGTGGAACAGCGGCGCCGCCGCGGCGAAACCCTGGGCGCGCGCGAGTTCGATGGCGAGGTTGAGCTGCTCGGTCGGGCTTGCGCCGCCACGCTGGCCTGGCAGGTGGCTCGGGGGGAGGGCGTCAGGCATCGGCCGTCACCTTGCGGGCAAGAACCAGCACACCCTCGACGGTGGCCCCGGCCTCCTGACGCAGGGCTTCACCACGCATCACCTCGACTTGGAACCCGGCGTCCTGCAGCGCCAGCTCCACATAGGCGCGCGCATGGGCGTAGCGTCCCTGGCCGCCGAGCTGCCAGCCAGTGGCAGCCCCGCGGTCCTCCTCAACCGAGAACAGCAGGCGGCCGTTCAGCGGCATGCGCTGGCGCAGCGAATGCAACAAGGGCCCGAGATCACCGAAGTAGCAAAGCACGTCCGCGCCGATCACGGTGTCCCACCGGTCGGTGGTCTCGGCGAGGAAGGCGATGATGTCCTGGTGGACCAGCCTGGTGTAGATGCTCTTGGCCCGCGCCTCCTCCAGCATGTTCGAGGACAGGTCGATGCCAGTGAGGCCGGTCATTGGCAGATCGCCGATCATCAGGCCAATAAGGCCGGTGCCGCAGCCGAGTTCGAGCACTTTCCCCAGTGTTGCGGCGGGCTGCGCATCGTTGCTCTCGACCAGGATTTCGCGGATCAGGCCGGGCACGCGATAGCCGAGGCCAATCAGGTGGCTTTCGAAGCGTGTGGCGTAGCCGTCGAACACGGTTTCGAGATATTCCGCCGGCGCACGTCCTTCGCCCGGGAGCAATCCGGCTGCGGCGACGAGGTGGCGGACATAAGGGTCTTCGGGGGAGAGGCGGAAGGCGCCGTGATAGGCCTCCGATGCCGCGTCGTGGCGGCCAAGCTTGCTCAGCGCATGGCCGAGCAGGCCGAGCACGCAGGCGTCCACCACGCCATCCGCGCGCGCCGCGGTGCCGAGGGTGACGCAGGCGTCGAAATCGCGCTGCTTCATCGCCGCCATCATCGCGGCCTGGCGCAGGCCGAGGTCGCGCGGGGCGCAGCGAATACCGTCGGCGAAGGCGGCTCGCGCGGCCTCCGCGCTGCCCGCCCGCGTGTGGGCCTCGGCGAGGCCACGCCAGGCGCTGGCCATGTGTGGGGCGCCTCGGGTCGCTTCGGCGAGGCAGGCGATAGCATCATCGAGCGCGCCGACGTCGACGAGGGCGATGCCAAGAATGGCCTTTGCGGTGGCGTCCTGCGGGTTGAGGATGACAGCTTCTGCGGCGTCCACAGCGGCGCCGGGGGCGTCGCCGGCTTGGATGCGGGCCTCGGCGCGCAGCAGGCGGAGGGGGGCTGACGTGGCGGAGGCGGTGACCGCGACATCAAGGATCGCCAGGGCGTCACCGATGCGGCCCTCCGCGATGGCGAGGCGGGCCTCGAGCTGGCCCACCGCGGGGTCGGCGGCGGCACGCCGGCGGAGCGCGGCAAGCACGGCGTGGGCGGCGCCATAGCGAGCGGTGCGGATGAATCGATCGGCCTGCTGCAGCAGTTTGCCGTCGGCTTGGGGGGCGGTCATGGGCTTGCTCCTTTTGAGCGACGCCTGGCCGGGCCGGGATTGGTCCGGCGTATCCGTTTTGCGGTTTTAGGGCTTGGCACCAAGCCCGGCGGCGAGGTCGGCATTGACGGCTAACAGGAAGTCGACGTCGGGGTTGTCCTGCTCGATCTCGCGTTGCACGGCGCGCCCGACCGAGACGATTGAGGCCTTCAGCGTGTCCGGCAGGGCATTCTCCGGGTCTCGCACGATGTCGATGACGGCGCCCCATAAGCGGCTGGTGTCTGACAGCGCCCGTACCCGCGCAACTTGCCCGCCTTCACGGGACTGGCGCAAAGCCGCGTTGGCGCGCAGGAAAAGGTCGGCTTCCTGCTCGCGCAGGCCGCGGAGATTCTGGGCGGCGGTGTAGGCCCGGGTCATCTGGTAGGTGGTCGACATGGGATTTTCCCTGCTCAATCGTGAAAGAAGTCGCGCATTCGTCCGTTCGGGCCTGCCCTGGCGGGAAGCGCGCCACGCGGGTCTCGCGTGGCGGCTCCTCAGGCCGGTGCCGCCGCGAAGGCGGGATGGTGGACACGCTCGCTGGCGATAACGCTGGGGTCCGGCCGGCACAGCACGGAATCCTCATGGCGGATGATCCGCCGCACCAGTTTGAGCGCGAGGTAACAATTATCCTCTTCGGCCGCCGCCAAGGCGCGATCCAGGATCTCGCGGGCGAGTGCCGAAGTGGTCGACAGCTTGAAAGCTTCGATGAGTTCGCGGGCGGCGATCAGGCCGCGGGTCCGTTCCTCATCGACGCCGATATAGGCGGCCTGCAAGGCGAAATAGATCCGCCGTGCCGGGCTATCCGCCTCCGCGGGACCCATGATCTGTTTGCCAAACAGAAACCGGGCATGCGCGGTGAGTTCGAGACGGGTTTTCGTGCGGAACCGGATGGGCGCGCCGTTCACGATCATCATCTCGCCGGGACGGAGTTCGAGTACCAAGGTAGACATCCGTTCAGTCTCCTGCTCGCCGCAATGCGGCGAAACATCCCTGCCTGACGGCGCACGTTTTGTGCGCCCGCCGTGCGCGTGCGCGGGCTTACTTGAACAGACTGAGCAGGCTCTGCGGCGCCTGATTGGCGATGGAGAGCGACTGGGTGCCGAGCTGCTGGCGGATCTGCAACGACTGCATCTTCGCCGATTCCTTGGCCAGGTCGGCGTCGATCAGGGCGCCGAGGCCGTTGTTGAGCGCGTCGATCTTATCGGAGTTGTAGCTCACCTGGTTGCCGACATAGGTCGCCGCCGAACCGTACTTGTTCATGGCGGTGCCGAGCGAGGTCAGCTGGTTCATGAACGTAGCACTGGACGCGGTGCCGATCAGGCTCGCCACGGTCGCCGCGCCGTTGAGCTGCGTGCTGGTGAAGCTGATGCTGGCCATGAAGGCCGAGCCGCTGAATGTGGTGATGCCGTAGGTCGCGGCATTCTCGTTGCGAACCACCGCGACGTTGCCGAACCCGCTATTGCCACCGATGTCGCCGACCAGGGTTTTCGAGCTGTACGTCGCGTCCTGGAAGAAGGACTTCATGTTGGTGACCAGCGACTGGTACTGCTGGATGTACTGCGCCCGCTGCGTGCCCTGGGTGTTGCTGTCGGCGAGCTTCACCAGCACGTCACGCGCGGAGGACATTGTGTTTGAAACGTCGTTCAGCGCGGTGTTGGTGGTCGAGAGCAGACCCTGAACGTTGCCGAGCTGCTGGTTTGCGCTGGTCAGCGCGTTGACGTCCGAACGCACACGCTGGGCCACGGCATAGGCCGCGCCATCATCCGTCGCGTCCGCGACGCGAAAGCCGGTCGAGATCTGCTTCTGCGTCGCCTGTAGCATCGAGTTGGTGGAGTTGAGCGACTGGAGCGCGATCGTCGCGCCCATGTTGGTGTTCACGGAGTTCAGAGGCATGGCGATTTTCCTACTTGCCCTAGAGATGAAGCCTGCCCCCGCGGTTTTGGCGGGTGTGCGAGTAACGTCGCATCGATTGATTAACCGGGAGTGAAAGCGCGGCGGTCATTCAGCGCCGTGAAGCGATTTCTTATCCGAGAAACGCCGACAGGCTGAGCCCGCGCAGCGCCCCGAGGAGCTGGTAGGAAGATTGCAACTGGGTCTGCGCCGCCGAGAGGTTCGACAGGGTGGTGGCCATGTCGACGTCCTGTGCGTCGCTGATCTGCTTTTGCAATGCGGTGGTGGTATCGGCGAGGCGCTGGCCGGTGGTGGTCATGCTGGTTTGCCGATTGCCCAGCACGCCGGCATCGCCGTTCAGCGCGGTGATGGCGTCACCGAGGCTGGAGTGGACGTCATCGACCAGCGTACCGAAGCCCGTGACGCTCGCCTGAGAGCTTGAAAGCGCCCCGATCGTCGCCAGGGCCCGCATGATGTCGCGGATGTAGGAGCCGGTGGTCGAGGTGCCGGTCGAGGCCACGTCGGCGTTGGTGCCGGCGACGATGCCGATCGGCTGATATTGGCCGTCCCCGGTCTGCACCACGGGCCGCGCGCCCTGGATCACCGGTGCGGCCTGCGACAGCACAGCCGCGAACGGCGATACGCCGGCAGCGTTGGAGGAGGCGATGCTGAGAGTTGCGACGATGGTCGCCGCCGCCCCGGTGGTCGCGAGTTTGCTGACCGCGTTGGAGATTCCACCGACGAAGTTGCTGGAATTGATCTGGTCGGGGTTCGGAACCGGCTCGGTGGAACCATAGATGCCGGAAAAGACGTAGGTATCGCCGAATTTGCTGTTGAGCAGCCCGGTGACCTGGCGCAGCGCATCCCGCGCCGACGCCGCGGTGGCGTCGATCGCGGTCGCGTTGAGCCCACTGAGAGCGTTGGTCTGCGCGAAAAAGCTCGAGGCGATGTCGCTGATCTGCGACAGCGCCGATTGCGTGGTCGCCATCGGCCCGCTTGCCGCCTGAATGTTGGCCTGCCAGGTTTGCACGTGGTCGAGCGCCGCGTTCAACGTCAGCGAGGCGTTCGCGGTGGTGCCGAGGCCCGCGTAGGTGTCGGAGATCAGGCCGTCGCCGGCCTGGCGCGTGAGGGTGTCGAGATGGGCGCGGACCACTGCGGCATCGGCGATCGCGTTCGACAGGGCATCATTGCCCGAGGCCCCGCCACCGTAACTCGAAATCTGCACGTTCCCTCCTTCGGTTGCTACTGGGCGAGTTGCAGAAGCTGCGTCCACAGGCTCTGCATCGTGGTGATGACGCGGGCATTGGCGGAGTAGGCGTTCTGCAGGGTGATCATGTGGGACAGCTCGGTATCCATGCTGACGCCGGACTGTACCGACAGGCTTTGCTGCAGGGCGGTCTGCGTATCGTTCGCGCTGGTCACCGCATTGGCCGCGGTCGAGGCGTCATCGGCCTGGCGGGTGACGATCGTGCTGGCGAAGGAGGAGATGTCGGCCGCCGCGACCGCAGGCGAGGACAGCGTGCCGGTCGGGCCCATCTGCGTAAGGTTGGGCGGGGATTGCGGTGAACCGGGGGCGATGTTTGCGCCGAACGTGTAGTTGAGGATCCGGGTGATCAACGTGCTGAAGCCCGTGGGCCCGCCCGCCGGGTTGGGCGTGAAGGCCTGCGCGCCGCCTGGGCTGCCGGCGATGCTGGAAGTTCCGTCGCGGACCAGCCGAGGATTCGCGGCGATGGCCGGGGTGACCGTGATCTGCCCGGCATAGCCGACATACGGCGCCTGGCGGGGCGGGGAAGCCGCGGGGATGGCGGCGTGTCCGGCGGCATCTGAAAACAGCCCAAGCCCCTGGTCGCTGAAGCGGGTCTGCAGCGTTACCGCGAATTCGTCCAGCATCGCCTGATCGGTCGGCAAGGCCGTGTCACGCAACGCAATCGCGCCGCCGATCGACCCTGACCGCAGCGACGTGGTGACATCGACCCCGTTCAGCATCACGCCGGGCACGCCGCCGCCGGGATAGGATGAGCTTGGCCCCAGCGTCGCGCCGGCGACGCTGAGCTGGCCGGTGCCGTTGGTCGGGAGTTCGAGCCCGCTGGGCGTGAAAACGGTCATCTCGCCGTTCGGCCGGGTGACGAAGGAGAGGTCGACGTAGTTCGAGGCGTCCATCGTCGCGCTATCGCGCTGGTTTTCCAGATCGGCGGTGCCGACGCCGGCGGCCTTGGCGGCGACGATCTGGCGATTGAGGCTGCCGATGGTCGTGAGGTCGGCGTTCAGCGAACCGACGTCACTGACAACCTGGTCGTGTGCGTTCTGGCGGAGTTGCGAGATCAGGGTGGATGAATCGCGCAGATGCGTGGCCAATGCGCTCGCCTGGTCGATCACCGCCTGCTGCTGCGGGGCGGCCGATGGGTCGTTCAACAGGGTGGAGAAGCTATTGGAGAGATTGCCGAGCAGCGAGGTGAGATCCGTCCCGGCGCCGGGCGTGCCCTGCATGGCGTCGATCTGCGACAGCGCGGTGGCGCGCACTTTCGCCTCGCCGGCGGCCGCGTTCTGGCTCGCCAGGCGCGCCTGCAACGCGACATCCAGGTCGCGCACCGTCGTGCCGGTGCTGACCCCCATCGGCAGATCGCCGCTCCCCAGCGCCTGCTGCTGCAAGGTTTCGTGCACGTAGTTCGGCGTGCGGGCGTTGGCGATGTTCTGCGACACCACCGCGAGCCCGCGATTGATGTTGGCAAGCCCGGACATGGCGATCGACAGCGGATCAACCTGCGACATCGTTCAGTCCTTGTTGCAGGGTGCCCGGATGTTCAGCGCTTGAGGTCGAGTGTCTGCTGCAGCATGTCATCGGCGGTGGTGATCATCTTGGCATTGGCCGAATAGGCGCGCTGCGCCACGATCAGGCGGGTGAACTCGGTGGCGATATCGACGTTGGACTGCTCGATCGAGCCGATCACCAGATTACCCGCCCCGCTCGAACCGGCGGCGTTGGCCAGCGCGACGCCGGAGGCCTGGGTGGCGGAGAAGGACTGGCCGTCCTGGCGTTGCAGCCCGTCGGGGTTGTTGAAGACGATGACCGGGATCTGGGCGATCGCGCGGGACTGTCCGTTGTCGTAGTTGACGATGACCTTCCCCGAAGTGTCGGTGGAGACGCTGCTGAAACTGCCGGGTGGCACCCCGTTCTGCGTCAGGCCACGCAGCGTGTAGGTGGAGCCGGCATACTGGGTCACCCCGGTGGACTGGCCGAACACGCCCATGTTGAGGTTCACCACCTGCGGCCCGTTGCCGAAATCCGCGGTGAAGGAGAAGGCGGCCGGCGCACCCGCGGTATATCCGCTCGTCGTCATCGTCCCGGTGGGCGCGGTGATGTCGCCGACGGTTCCGTCCGGCACCGCATGGCCGCTCGCGGTGGGGCCGAAGGCTACGTTCACCGACCCCACGGCGGCGGATTTGATGTCATCGGGTACATTGACACTCACCGTCCAGTTGTTGCTCGACGTCTGGGTCCAGTTCATGACCACGGTGTGCGAGGTGCCGAGGCTGTCGTAGATGTTCACCTGCGAGGTCACCGGCGTATTGCTGGCCGGGCTCGCCGGCAGGTTCGCCGACAGGGTGAGCTGGGTGGTAGCCACCGGGCTGTCGATGGTCTGCGATACCTGAATCGGGCTGATGGCGTTCTGATCGACCGCTCCGGTTACCGGGTCGACCGTCCAGCCGTTGAGATAGGCCCCGGCGCTGTTGGTGATGTAGCCGTTCTCGTTCAGCGAAAAATCGCCGGCCCGCGTATAGGATGGTACATTGGAGAACACCGGCAGACCGCCGTTCGATCCGGTGACGGTGCTGACCGGGAAGAAGCCCTGGCCCGCGATGGCCATGGCGAGCGGATTGCTCGATTGCGAGAGCGTGCCCTGGATCGAGTTGGTGTATTCCGGCCGCGTCACCACCGAGCCCGGCGAATTCGAATTTGCGGTGCTTTCGGTGAGATAGTCGATGAACGTCGTCTGGACGCCTTTGTACCCCACGGTCTGGCTGTTCGCGATGTTGTCGCTGATGTTGCCGAAGGCCGATGACTGGGCCGCGAGGCCGGTGATCGCCGTGTTCATGGCGCCGAATAGACTCATTGCGCGTTCTCCGTTGCTGCTGGCCTGGCGCCCGCGACGGCGCCGGGCAGCACGACGCAGCTTTCGTGCCAACAGCGCGCCGGCCGGAAATCGGCGGTCGCGGCCGGATTGGGCGGCGGCCCGCCGCGCCGGCGCGGGCCAGCCCGGCAAGAGCGGCCCGGCGGAATCTGCCGGGCGGCGCCGTACGCGCCCCCCGCCGACGGGGCGCATGCGGCCACGGATGGCGGGTTTGGCGCCCCGCAGCACGTGGCCCGCTGCTTGCATCTAGCCGCTCGCATTCAGTCGCGTCGGTTCGGCAAGCGCGACGCTGGAGGATCTGCCTTGCCCATAGACCCGACCTCCCAACCCGCCCTGCCGGCCCAGGCCGCCACTACGCTTCCCGCCACGGCACTTCCCGCCACCGCGCTCCTCAAAGCCGCCGCCGCGGGTGGGGCGGCACCGAGCGCGCCCGCGCCATCGTTCGGCGCCGAGCTGCTGGGCGCGATCCAGGCGCTGCCGACCGCCGGGGAGGGCGGCTCCCCTCTGCCGGGCACCGGTGCGGCCCCGCCCTCACCCGCCCCGGCGGCCACCGGGACGATCGGCTGGACCGGTCCGCAAATCGCCGCGCTCACCACGGACCTCACGCCCCCGACGGCCGCGGTGGCGGATCAGCTGCTCCCGCTTGTTCCGGGCGGTCCCCCGCAGCCCGCGCGGGCGGAGGTGCAACCCGCCCCCGCCAAGCCGCGTCCAGCGCGCAAGGATGCGGCGGAAAGCCCCGTTCCGGCGGACCCGTCGCCGGTCGTGGCAACACCGGATCCGGCGAATGCCGCGCCCATGGTGTCGCCTCCCCCCCCTCCGCCAATGCCCCTACCGCCGGCGACCTCCCTCCCCGCCACTGTGACGGCCACGGCGACGGCGCCCGCCGGCGCGCCGCAGTCGCCAACCATCCATGCGGCCGCGCACGAAGCCGCCCCGCCGCGGACCCGGAACAGCGCCGATGCGACACCACTGCCGGAGGCCACCGCCGCCCCGCCGCCACCGGCTCCGCGGGACGGGCCGCCGGCGCTCTCGATCATCCCATCGCTCACGGCCTCGACGGCATCACCGACGGCATCTGGCGCGACCGCGCCCCCCGCGGCTCCAACGTCGTCCATCGCATCCTCCGCCCCCGCGCCGGAGAGCCGGCCGGAACTCACCTACCAGCCCCCGGCCCACCCCGGCGCGCCGGAACGGCTGACCCTGAAACTCACGCCGGCCGAACTCGGCGCGGTGACCTTCGAGATCCGTTCCTCAGCCGACGGGCCGCGCCAGATCCACGTGCTGATCGACCGCGCCGAGACGCTCACCTTGTTCCAGCAGGACCACCAGCACCTCGCCAGCGCCTTGAGCCGCGCCGGGCTCGAGGGCGGCGATACCCAGGTCACCGTCAGCCTGGCCAGCGATCGCGCGCCGCCGCCGGACACACAAGGCGGCGGCCTGCCGTCGCAGGGCCAGTCGGCCGCCGGGTTTTCCGCATCCGGCCAAGGCGGCGGCGGAGCCGAGCGGCAGGCCCAGCCGGGCCGCGGGCCGGGCACCGATTTTGCCGCCCCGCCCGGCGCGGACGCGGAGACCGCACCCCCCGGCCGCGCCCCGCTGGCCTACGCCATGCTCGATATTTTCGCCTGACCCGAACGGGAGATCCGCACCATGTCCCTCGCCGCCACCACGCCCACCGGCCTCGCCGTCGCCGCCGCCGGTTCGGCCAGCACCGCAGGCGCCGCCGCCACCACGGCCGGCAACACCCTTGCCGGCAACTTCAACACCTTCCTCACCCTGCTCACCACCCAGATGCAGAACCAGGACCCGACGGCGCCGCTGGACACCAACCAGTTCACCTCGCAGCTCGTCCAGTTTTCCAGCGTCGAGCAGCAGATCAACGCCAATACCAACCTGCAGACGCTGATCGGCCTCTCCAGCGCGAGCAGTCTCTACCAGGCCTCCTCGATGATCGGGCATACCGTGGCGGTCGCTTCGTCCCAGATGCCGCTGCAGAACGGCCAGGCCGGCCTGCAGTTCACCCTGGCCGACGCCGGGAATGTCGACGTCACGGTGTCCAATTCCTCCGGCGTCGCCCTCTACAACACCACGGTGGCGGGTAACCAGGGCACCAATACCTGGGTCTGGAATGGCGCGAACTCGAATGGCGTCACCCAGCCGGACGGCACCTACACGGTCTCCGTCACCACGAGCGGTGGCGCCCAGTCGGCCGTTCCCTTCAACGTCCTCGGCACCGCGACCGGCGTCACCACCTCGGGCCAGACCCCGAGCATCGGCCTGGGCCCGCTGACGGTGCCGATGAGCGCGGTGCGTGGCGTCATCAACTGAATGCGGGAGTGATCGCCACCGGCAGGTTCTGCCGGGTGCGTTCATACTTCCTTAGGTCTCCGACGCCACCTTGTGCCCCGACGGCAAAATCGCCGCGGGTGCGAGGTCATTCATGGTGTCCAGTGCGGCACAATTCATCTTCCCGGGGGGGCTCCCCCGGCGCCGCGGCCAGGCCGCCGGCGCGTGCCATGGAGGCGCCGCGTGAACGGCGTGCTCGACGGCCTGAAGGCGCTCGGCGCCGGCCGTCTGCTCGGCCTCGCCGTCGCCGCGGCGATCACGGTCGTCGCATTGCTGACGTTGACCACGATGTCCGGCTCCGAGCCGATGACGCTGCTCTACGGCGAGCTCGACCTTGGGGATTCCGCCGCGATCGCCGAGCATCTCGACAAGCAGCAGATCCCCTATCAGATCCGCGCCGGCGGCAAGCAGATCTACGTCACCGCTGATCGCGTCGCCCGGGCGCGCCTGATGCTGGCCCATGAATCGCTGCCGGCCGGCGGGGTTGTCGGCTACGAGATCATCGATCGCGGCAACGGCATGGCGACCACCCAGTTCGAGCAGCGGATGAACCAGCTCCGCGCGCTTGAGGGCGAGCTGACACGCACCATCCGGGCGATCGACGGGGTGCGCAACGCCCGGGTGCATATCGTGCTGCCGCGCCGCGAGCCGTTCGAGCGGCAAACCCCCATCGCCCAGGCCTCGGTGCTCGTCACCACCGGCAAGGCCGGGCTCGACCGCGAGAGCGTGCAGACCATCACCCACTTGGTGGCCACCGCCGTGCCGGGCCTCAAGGTCGAGAACATCACCATCGCCGACCAGCGCGGCAATCTGCTGTCCCGCGCCGGCACCGCCGGGGCCGGGCGCGGGCAGGAACACGCCGACGAGCTGCGCCGCGCCATGGAAGTGCGGCTCGCCCGCTCGGTCGAGGAGATCCTCGAGCGCGGCACCGGGCCCGGCC
>CAIYPH010000028.1 GCA_903928045.1 uncultured Rhodospirillales bacterium | reverse complement strand
TTCTGGGCGCACATGCACCGCATGGGCCAGGATTTCGCCGCCCTCATGCACCGCCTCGCCACGAATCCGCTCACGCCCCAAGTGGCCCCCGCCATCCTCCACTCGCGCCGGCGCCGCAGTCCCCGCACGGCCGAACTGCGTCCGCGCCACGCCAGCAATCCGCGCCGTGCCCGCGCTGCCGTCCGGCGCGCGCGGCGAGCGGCAGTCGCCCGTCCGCCGGTCGAGCACGCGCCGGTCGCCGTTTTGCGCCGGCTTTATATCCGCGCCCGTATCGCCTTGCGCCGGCGACGATGGCGAAACTGGCGTATGAGCGCGACGACTCATCACGCGCTATTTGTTACGATACAGCAATAAAAAGGACCAATCCGCCGCGCATACCCGGCTTGCCGTCGCCACCCTCCGGCGCGATGATCGGCCGACGTTCCCGGAGAGTGCCATGGCCGACCTTATCCTGCGCAGCGACTGCATCGTCACCCCCGACGGCGTCATCGCCGGCGACATCGCGGTGACCGGCGGGCGCATCAGCGCCATCGGCCAACCCGGCAGCCGCGCGGGCGATCGGGTGATCGACCTCACCGGCCGCATCGTCATGCCCGGCGGCATCGACCCGCACGTCCATTGCGACTGGCCCATGCCCTCGCCCAATGGCGGCCCGCCGCCGATGACCGAGCCCGCCTCGGTGGTCAGCCGCGCCGCCATCCACGGCGGCACCACGACGATGATCGATTTCGTCCGCTGCATCGACGGCACCAGCGTCGCCGATGCCATCGCGAAGCGCGACGCCGGCTGGAAAGGCGCCTGCCATGTCGACTACGCCTTCCATCTGATGGTCGAGGGCGACATCGCCCCCGAAACGCTCGACCAGGTCGGCGCCGCGATCCGCGACGGGCACCCCACGGTGAAAATCTTCACCACCGACATCACCCCGTCCCGCAAGGGCCGCATGGTCGATTTCGGCGACATCTGGGAGGTCTTCCAGGTCATCGCCGCCAATAAGGGCCTCGGCGTCATCCACGCCGAGGACAACGATATCGTCATGCACATGTATGAGAAGCTGTTCCGCGAGGGCCGCACCAGCTTCCACAACATGGCCGAGGTGCATAACGCCCTCTCGGAGGACCTCTCCTTCCGCCGCGTCATCCGCCTCGCCGAAAGCGTGAAGGGCACCGCGCTCTACATGCTGCACACCTCCGCCGCGACCGGGGTGGCCGCCATCCGCGAGGCCCGCGCCAAGGGGATCCCGATCTACGGCGAGAGCCTGCACCAGTACATGCTCTACAATTCCGAGGACTACAAACAGCCCAACGGCCAGATCTTCCACACCTACCCCTCGCTGAAATCCCCCGCCGACCAGGCGGCACTCTGGGGCGGCACGCTGGACAGCGTGATCAACTGCGTCGCCACCGACGAACTCTGCTGCACGCTCGCGCAAACCACCCGCGGCGTGCGCATCGACGACACCACCGGCGGCAATGCCGGCGTCGAGCCCCGCGTTGCCCTGATGTACACCGAGATGGTCGGCCGCCGCGGCTATTCGCTCAACAAATTCGTCGACCTGGTCTCCACCAACGCGGCGAAAATCATGGGCATGTACCCCCG
>CAIYPH010000027.1 GCA_903928045.1 uncultured Rhodospirillales bacterium | reverse complement strand
TTCTGGGCGCAGATGCACCGCATGGGCCAGGATTTCGCCGCCCTCATGCACCGCCTCGCCGCCGCACCCCCGCAAACAGCCCCGACGCTCGAAGACCCGACGCTCGAAGCCCCGATCGCCGCCCTTGCGCGCCGGCGCCAGCAGACCCGGTCAGGCGCAGTGCGCCCGCGCCGCGCCTCCCGTCCGCGCCCGCTCCGTCGGGCATCCAGCGCGATCGCCCGCACCCGGCGCCCCGCCTGTGTGTGGCCAGCGCTTCATCACACAGCCATCCGTCGCCTCAAGGTCCGCCTCAGCATCGCCTTACGCAAGCGACGAACCCGGAATCCGCGCTGGACCGCATCGCAACTTTGCGCCCATATTGTTACGATTCGGCAATAAAACTGAATAGAAGTTTTTTGCTTCTTTTTTTCAAAAAAGCAGCGCTTCCTTCCCGTCAATACCCCCGCGCCAGATCCACCTGATGCGACATCGCCCGCCCCGCCCGCATCGCGCGGATATTCTCCCACAGGATATCGAAGCTATCGGGATTATAGGTCAGCGGGTCATCCACCGAGACATGCGGCGAGATCACCAGGTTCTTCGTCGTCCAGGTCCGATGCCCCGGCGGGATCGGCTCGGGGCTGAACACGTCGAGCACCGCGCCGCCGAGTTGCCCGGCATCGAGCAGGTCGCACAGCGCCTCCTGGTCGAGCAGCGCGCCACGGCCGATATTGATGACGCCGGCCCCTTTGGGCAGCAGCGCGAGAC
This sequence comes from uncultured Rhodospirillales bacterium, assembly GCA_903928045.1. The sequence continues at coordinate 9,493 of CAIYPH010000027.1, read as the reverse complement.
GGGCGCGGCTGATCAGCCCGCGTGTCGCCTCGGTCAGCGGGCAGGCGAGGATCAGGAAGTCCGTCTCAGGCAACACGGCATCGAGATCGGCCACCGCGACGACGCGGTCGAAATCCGGATGCGGCGTCGCTTTCGTCCGCACCCCCGTCGCCACCGCGCCGAACATCCGCGCCGCGCGTCCGGCCGGCCCGCCCATGTCGCCGGTGCCGACCACGGTGACGCGACGGCCGCGGATGGAGGAGGAGAACAGCATGTTCCACACCTGGTCGCGCTGCTGGGCCAGCATCTCCGGCACCCTGGCGTTGAGCATCAGCAGCGCCATGGCGGCATATTCGCCGGCCTTGCGGCTATGCGCGCCACTGTTGTTCAGCACCGCGACGCCGGGCGGCAGGTTGGCGAAGGGTTGCAGCTTGTCCACTCCGGCGGAGAGCAGAAAGATCATCTTCAGGTTCGGCGCCACGCAGGGGAAGCGGCCATAGAGCGTGGAGGTCTGCGCCAGCAGCACATCGGCCCAGGCGATGCCCTCGGCGAATTCCTCGGCGCTGCGGCCGAAGCGGATCTCATGGCCGCTCTCGCCGGCGCGGGCGGCGGCTTCGTCCCATTGGGCCGGCGTGAGGTCGAACAGGTTGTCGCCGGGGTCGTTCATCGCGAGGAAGCGCATGGCGGGTCAGGTTCCCAGAAAAGCGTGGAGGAGGACGGCGGCGGCTTGCGCCACGTTGAGGCTTTGCACGCGTGCGAAATTGCCGATCCGCACCTGGCGGCGGCAGGCGGCGGCGACCTGTGGCGAGACGCCGCGCTCCTCATGGCCAAGCACCAGCGCGGTCGGACGATCGCGCGGGATATCGGGAAGGCGGGCGGCATCCGGCGCCAGCGAGTTTGCCACGGTGCGATAGAACGGGTCCAGCGACGCAATCGCGCGGGGCAGGTCACGGGTACGGTACAGCTCGAGAAACTCGAACCCACCCTCCGCCACCCGGTAGGCGGCGTCCGACGGCATCGCGTTCCCCGCCCCCTCGCCGATCAGCACCGCGGGGGCGCCGAAGAAGGCGGCGGACCGCGCAATCGCGCCGAGGTTGAACGGATTGCCGACGCCATCGATCACCAGCAGAAACCGCCCCCGGGGCGGGTTGGCATGGTCGAAAATCGTCGGCACCCGCACCCGGGCGACGGCCGCGATACCGCCGTGATGCGGGGTCCCGGCGGCGGCGGTGAGTTCATCGGCGCCGAGCATCCGATAGGGCTTGCGCGCCTTGGCCAGCAGGGCGCACCAGGGCCCGACCGCCTCGCGCATCGCCTCGGCGTAGTACAGCCGCTGCACGTCCTCCGGCCGGCGTTCGAACAGGGCGGTGACGGCGTTGGGGCCGCAGATGGTATCGGGCTTCATGCCCATGGCTTCCGCCGCGCCGCCGCCCCTGTCAACCTGGGGGGATGGAAATACCGGTCCTGTTCCGCGATCAGCGTTTCGTCGTGCTCAACAAGCCCGCCGGCCTCAAGGTCCATGCCGGCCCCGGCGGCGGGCCGAGCGTGGAGGACTGGTTCCCCCAATTGTCCCGCCGCAATGACGGCCCCTGGCTGGCCCACCGGCTCGACGCCGACACCGCCGGCTGCCTGGTGGTCGCCCTCCGCAAGGCCGCCCTCCTGGCCGCCCAGTCCGAATTCACCGCCGGCCGGGCGGAAAAGACCTACTGGGCGGTGGTGCAGGGCGGCCCGCGCGAGGACGCGGGGATCGTCGACCTGAAGCTGCGCCGGGTGACCGATGCCCAGGGATGGCGGATGGCCGCCGGCCCCGGCGGCGATACGGCGGTAACGGAATGGCGGGTCCGCGGGCGGGCGGAAGACATCGCCTGGCTCGAACTCCGCCCCCGCACCGGCCGCACCCACCAGGTCCGCGCCCACTGCGCCGCGCTCGGCTGCCCGATCCTGGGCGACCCGATCTATGGCGCCGGTGGCGGAAAGCTGATGTTGCTGGCCCGGTCGATCCGCCTGGCTCTCGACCCGCCCGTCACCGCAGAAGCCCCGGTGCCGCCGCATATGCGCGCGGCGCTGACGCGGCTCGGCGCACACTAGGGGCGCAGGGTCAGGGCATCTCGGGGGAGATGACGTTCTGCGGCCGGCCGTGGATCAGCGCCGCGGCCATTGTCTCCGCCGATTTGCGCCGGATGTCCTCCCAGGCCTCGGGCGTGTGGAAGGCGGAATGCGGGGTGACGATCAGCCGGCCGGTGAGCCACTCCTCCCGCGCGCGATAGGCCCGCAGCAACTCCGGCAGGGGTTCGACGGGCGGTTCGACCGGCAAAACATCGAGCCCAGCACCGGCGATATGACCTTCCTTCAACAGGGCGCCCAGCGCGTCGATATCGAGAATCGGGCCGCGCGCGGTGTTAACCACCACCGCGCCAAAAGGCAGCACGGACAACTCGGCGAGGCCGAGCATGTTGCGAGTCTCAGGCGTGTTCGGAGCATGGATGGAAAGCACGTCGGATTTCAGCAGCAATGCCTGCAACGTCTTTGCCCGGGTAATGGCGAGTGCCAGTTCGCTGCCATTGGGGCGGTGGGGGTCGAAAAACACCACGTTGAAGCCGAACGCCTTGGCCCGCAGCGCCACCGCGGTGCCGATGCGACCGAGGCCAATGATGCCGAAGGTCTGCACGCTGGACCGCCGGATCAGCGGCGTGGTGATCGCCTTCCAGCCGGGCTCCGGCCCGCGCTGGAGATCGTGATGCAGGGCGAGCCCGCGCCGGAGCGCCAGCACCATGGCCATCGCGTGGTCGGCCACCTCCGTGGTGCCGTAATCCGGCACGTTGCAGACCATGATGCTACGCGCCGCCGCCGCCATCCGGTCCACCCCGTCATAGCCGACGCCCATGCGCACGATCACCCGCAGGCGCGGAAAACGCGCGATATCGGCGGCGGTGACGCGCATGCCATGGACGCAAAGCCCCTCGGCCTCGGCGCAGTCGGCCGCCGCGAGGTCGGCCATGGCGCTCACGCCGGCGACGCGGATGGTCGCCTTGCGGCCATAGACCTCGCGTTCGACCCAGTCATTCTCGTAAAGCCGCTCAGGATACAGGATGGTGGTCATGGCTGCGGCGCGGTCCCCCCGGGTTGCAACGGCTCTCCGAGCCATGCAGTTTCATGCTTTGCGTATACAAGAGGGGTTCGGAATGTCCATGAACGGGGCGGAAAGCCTAGTCCACACGCTGCTCGCCAGCGGCATCGATACGTGCTTCGCCAATCCCGGCACCTCCGAGATGCATTTCGTCGCCGCGCTGGACCGTGTGGCCGGCATGCGCTGCATCCTCGGCCTGCAGGAGAACATCGTCACCGGCGCCGCCGATGGCTATGCCCGCATCGCCGGCAAGCCCGCCGCCACCCTGCTGCATTGCGGCCCCGGCCTCGCCAATGGCTGGGCAAATCTGCACAACGGCCGCCGCGCCAACACCATGATGGTGAACTGCGTGGGCGACCAGGCGACCTATCACCGCCCGCTCGATGCCCCGCTGACCGCCGATACCGAGGGCCTCGCCCGCGCCGTCTCCGGCTGGGTGCGCACCTGCACCACCGCCGAGGAAGTCGGCGCCCAGGCCGCGGTTGCCGCCCAGGCGGCGCAGACCTCGCCCGGCACCATCGCCACCCTGATCCTGCCGTCGGACACCTGCTGGAATGATGGCGGGGTGGTCGCCGCCCGCCTGCCAATCCCGGCTGCCCCCACCGCGGCGCCGCATGCAATTAAGGTCGCGGCCGAGCTGCTGCGCAACGGCAAGAAGACGCTGATCGTGCTCGGCAACGGCGCGCTGCGCGCCGGCCCGGTGGCCGATGCCCACCGCATCGCCGCCGCCACCGGGGCCGACGTGATCGCCGCCGGCTCCAACGGCCGCGTCGAACGTGGTCGCGGTCGGCATCCGGTGAACCGGATCCCCTATCCGGTCGACCAGTCGGTTGGGCTGCTGAAGCAGTATGCCCAGGTGATCCTGGTCGGCACGCCGAAGCCGGTGATCTTCTTCGCCTACCCCAACAAGCCCGGCACCCCCGTGCCCGCCGATGCGCAGCTGCATGTGCTGACCCGCCCGGAGCACGACCAGGTACAGGCCCTCGCGGCGCTGGCCGACGAGCTCGGCAATCCCGCGCACGTGCCGCACACCGGCGCGGCCAAGGCCGAACTCGGCCGCGGCAAGATCACCACCGAGGCCTTTGCCGCCACGCTCGCCACCCTGATGCCGGAGAACGCCATCATCGCCGATGAGAGCGTCACCTTCGGGCGCGCCTTCTTCCCCGCCACCCATCATGCCGCCCCGCATGACTGGCTGAACGTGACCGGCGGCGCCATCGGCGGCGGCATTCCGCTCGCCACCGGCGCCGCGATCGCCGCACCTGATCGCCGGGTGATCAACCTGCAAGCCGACGGCTCGGCGATGTACACCATCCAGGGCCTCTGGACCCAGGCGCGGGAGAACCTCGACATCACCACGGTGATCTTCTCCAACCGCAAGTACCAGATCCTGATCGGCGAACTTGCCAATGTCGGCGCCAACCCCGGCCGTACCGCGATGGATATGCTGGACCTCGGGAACCCCGACATCGATTTCGTGAAACTCTCCGAGGGCATGGGCGTCCCCGGCGCGCACGCCACCACGATGGAACAGCTCAACGACCTGCTGGCCGGTTCGCTGAACCGCAAGGGGCCGTTCCTCATCGAGGCGATCATCTGACCGGCCATGGGGCGGGATGATGCATCCCGCCCCATCTTCCCGGATTGCGCTTCGCCCCATCCGGGCTACGATCGTCCGAGATACGGGAGACCCCACGAGAATGACCGCCGTGCCCCAGGCCCGCTTTCGCAGCCTCACGAACCTGTTCGCGCCGCGTTCGGTGGCCGTGCTGGGGGCTTCGTCGGACCCCGGGCGGATCGGCGGCAAGCCGATCGCCTATATGATCAAGCAGAAGTTCCAGGGCGCGCTTTACCCTGTGAACCCCGCCCGTGACGAGGTCCAGGGGCTGAAATCCTACAAATCGGTGGCCGATCTGCCGGAGGTGCCGGATGTCGCGGTGGTCGCGGTGCCCGCCGCCTTCGCGCCACAGGCGGGGGCCGATCTCGCGGCGCGCGGGGTCAAGGGCTGCGTGATGCTGACCGCCGGGTTTGCCGAGGTCTCCGAAGAGGGGGCGGCGATCCAGGCCGGCATGGTGGCGACCGCGAAGGCGGCGGGGATGCGCCTGCTGGGGCCGAATTGCCTCGGCCTGTTCAATGCCGGCATCGGCTACTACCCGACCTTCACCTCCTCGGTGGAGACTGGTTGGCCGATGCCTGGCCGCATCGGCATCGCCTCGCAATCCGGCGCCTATGGCACCCATCTCTACACCGCCGCCCGCAACCGCGGCATCGGCGTGCCGATTTGCGTGACCACGGGCAATGAAAGCGACGTCACCATCGGCGACGTCATCGGCTGGCTGGCGGAGCATGACGGCACCGACGTGATCGCCGCCTATGCCGAGGGCATTCGCGAATCGGAGAGCTTCACCGCCGCCCTGGCCGCGGCGCGGGCCGCGCGCAAGCCGGTGGTGCTGATGAAGGTCGGCCGCTCCGGCCTTGGCGCCAAGGCCGCCGCCTCGCACACCGCCTCCATCGCCGGCGATGACGCGGTGACCGATGCGGTGCTGGCGGAATACGGCGTGGTCCGCGCGCGCACCACCGAGGAGATGCTGGATATCGCGCATCTCGCGACCAGGCGGATCTACCCGGTCGGCGGCACGCTCGGGGTGATGACGGTGAGCGGCGGGGCGGGGGTGCTGATCTCGGACGCCGCCGATGCCGCAGGGGTCGCGATGCCCGAGATGCCCGCGGATGCGCAGGAGAAACTGCGCGGGCTGATCTCCTTCTGCGCCCCGCGCAACCCCGTCGACTGCACCGCCCAGGCGTTCAACGAATTCCCCAAGGTCGGCCTGTTCCTCGACTCGCTGTGCGCCGATGGCGGCTATTCCACGGTGATGGGGTTCTTCTCGCAAACCGGTGGCGCGCCTTCGGTGTGGGAGAAGCTGCGCGCCACGCTGCGCGAGACGCGCGACAAATACCCGGACCGGCTGTACGTGCTCTCCATCCTCGCCGACGCCGAGAAGACGGCGGCCTATGAGGCGGATGGGTTCGCGGTGTTCGAGGACCCGACCCGCGCGGTGGTGGCGATTTCGGCGATGCACCGCTACGGCGAGGCCTTCGCCAAGGCGCCGGGCGCCGCGCCACCTTCGGTGCCCGCCGTCATCCTGCCCGCCGCGACACCGACGGAGGCCGAGGCCAAGCGGTTGCTCGCCGACGCCGGTATCGCCAGCGCGCCCGAACGCGCCTGCGCCAGTGTAGATGCGGCGGTGGCTGCTGCGGCGGCATTCGGCTTCCCGGTGGTGATGAAGATCCTTTCGCCCGATATCATCCATAAATCGGAGATCGGCGGCGTGCTGCTTGGGGTCGGCGATGCCGATGCCGTGCGGGCCAGCTATGCCACCCTGCTCGATCGCGCCCGCGCCCATGCGCCCGGTGCCCGCATCGAGGGCGTGCTGGTCGCCAAGCAGCTTTCCGGCGGCACCGAATGCATCATGGGCACCGTGCGCGACCCCGTGTTCGGCCCGGTCGCGATGTTCGGCCTCGGCGGTATTTTCGTCGAGGTGATGAAGGACGTGGTGTTCCATCGCTGCCCCTTCGGGCCCGACGTCGCCGAGGCGATGATCCGCTCCATCAAGGGGGCGCCCTTGCTGCTGGGCGCGCGCGGGCGCAAGCCGGCCGATATCGCGGCCTTGGCGGCGATGCTCTCCCGGCTCTCGGTGTTCGCGGCCCAAGGCGGGCCGCGGCTGCCATCGATCGATCTCAACCCTGTCTTCGCCATGCCTGATGGCGAGGGCGCTTTCGCCGCCGATGCGGTGCTGGAAATCGGAGACGCCTGAATGGCCATCAACAAATTCGTTCGTGACATGGCCGAGGCGCTGGCCGGCGTGAAGGACGGTTCGATCGTCCTGCTCGGCGGCTTCGGCGCGGTCGGCCAGCCCAACCAGCTGCTCGATGGGCTGATCGAGCACGGCGCCAAGGACCTCACGGTCGCCGTCAACAACGCCGGCTCCGGCCGCGTCGGCCTGGCGCGGCTGATGGAGCTGAAGCGGGTGCGCAAGCTGATCTGCACCTTCCCGCGCTCACGCGATCCGGTGGTGTTCGAGACGCTCTACAAGGCCGGCGAGATCGAGTTGGAAATCGTGCCGCAGGGCACGCTGGCCCAGCGCATCCAGGCCGCCGGCTACGGCATGGGCGCCTTCTACACCGCCACCTCCGTCGGCACCCCGATCGCCCGCGGCAAGGAGCATCGCGAGTTCGACGGGCGGGAGATGGTGCTGGAATATGCGCTGAAGGCCGATCTCGCGCTGATCGAGGCCTGGCAGGCCGATCGCTGGGGCAACCTGACCTACAAGGACGCCGGGCGGAACTTCAACCCGATCATGGCCCAGGCCGCCGAACTCACCGTCGTGCAGACGCAGCACGTCGTCGAACTCGGGGATCTCAACCCCGAGCACGTCATCACCCCCGGTATTTTCGTCGACCGGGTGCTTCACGTTCCCTACGGCGACCCGCCGATTTTCTGAGGAGATCATCCCATGGACGCTGCAACCGAGTTCAAACCGTGGTCGCGCGACACGATGGCGTCGCTGGTGGCCGACGACATTCCCGAGGGCTGGTACGTCAACCTCGGCATCGGCATTCCCACGATGGTGGCCAACCACGTGCCACTCGACCGCGAGGTGATTTTCCACTCCGAGAACGGCATTCTCGGCATGGGCCCGGCGCCGCCGGAGGCCGAGATCAACCCTTGGCTGATCAACGCCGGCAAGCAGTACATCACGCTGCGCAAGGGCGGGTCCTACGTGCACCATGCCGACAGCTTCGGCATGATCCGCGGCGGGCATCTCGATCTCTGCTGCCTCGGCGCCTTCGAAGTGGCCGATAACGGCGATATCGCCAATTGGGCGACCTCGGAGAACGACACCGCGCCGGCCGTCGGTGGCGCCATGGATCTCGCCGCCGGCGCCAAGCGCCTGTGGGTGATCATGGAGCACATGACCAAGGACGGGCGTTCGAAGATGGTGAAGAAATGCGACTATCCGCTGACCGCGCCCCGTGCGGTGAAGCGGGTCTACACCAATTTCGGCATTTTCGACGTCACCCCGCGCGGCTTCGAGGTGCGTTCCATCGTGCCGGGCATGTCGCGCGAAACCCTGCAGGCGCGCACCGACGCGCCACTCTACTTCGCGGAGTAAGGCCATGAGCGCCGCCGAGGACCGGTCCGAAAACATCCGGCTGCTGCGCGAGAGCGCGGCCGCCGTGATCCCCGGCGATTATCGCCGCATCCGCGCGTTGCGCTTCCAGGACCCGGGTTTCGACCCGGCGACCTGGAAGGAGATGTGCGACATGGGCTGGGCCGCGCTGCGCGTGCCCGAGGCCAAGGGCGGATCGGGGCTTGGCGTCGCCGAATACTGCGCACTGGCGGAGGAGCTTGGCCGCGGCCTGGTGCCGGAGCCCTTCATCGGCTCGGTCACCGCGGCGTCGCTGCTCTCGGGCGGCGCGCTGGCCGAGGTGTTGGCCGGCGACAAGGTGATCCTGCCGGCGTGGCAGGAGCGGCCGAACTCGCTGGATACGGCGGGCGATACCACCGTGGCCGGCGGGCGGGCCAATGGCCGCAAGGCCTTCATCCCGATGGCCGCCGGCGCTGACGCCTTCATCGTCTCCGGACGGGATGGGCTGGCATTGGTGGCGCGTGATGCCGCCGGGGTGTCGCTCACCATCGAACGCACCCAGGATGGCGGCAATTTCGGCACCCTCACACTGGACAACGCCGCCTGCACGCCGCTCAGCGGCGACATGGCCGAGGCGCTGGAGGAGGCGGCACTGGCGACCGGCGCCTATCTGCTGGGGGTGATGGACCGCGCCTTCGCGATAACGCTCGACTACATGAAGACCCGCAACCAGTTCGGCCGTACCATCGGCAGTTTCCAGGCGCTGCAACACCGGGCGGCCGATCTCAAGATCCAGGTGGCGCTCACCCGCGCCTCGGTGGAGGCGGCGGCGGTGACGCTAGATACCTCGCAGCACCCCGCGCTGCGGCAATCCGTGGTGTCGCGCGCCAAGGCGCGGGCGGCCGATGCGGCGATGCTGGTGACGCGCCAGTGCATCCAGCTGCATGGTGGCATTGGCTACACCGATGAGGCCGATATCGGGCTGTTCCTGCGCAAGGCGATGGTGCTTTCGCACCTCTATGGCGGCGCGGCGCTGCATCGCGGGCGGTTTGCGGCGGTGGCGCCGGAGGATGATGAGTGAAGGAAGGCCTTCTTTTTCTGAAGAAAAAGAAGCAAAAAGACTTTTATCCGTTTGCTTCACGGCCTCCCGGGAAACTCCGCGGCAAAATGGCTAAAAGTTTTTTGGTTCTTTTTTTCAAAAAAGACCCGCTTTCTTACTGCTGAAGGGTATTTTTCG